>RZYT01000279.1 GCA_009930195.1 Spirochaetia bacterium
GATCAACCTGGCGAGTGTGCTGCAGCCTGAATTCACCTTCGATGGTCTGGTCACCAACATCCCCTATGGGCGATACCGGTTTACAACCAAAGAGGAGATCCCCGGCACCGGCGATGTCTACCTGCTGGAGTATCTCGTAAAGGCGCCGTTGGGTGATGCCGACAAGCCTGAATATTTTGAAAAGAAGCTCACGTTGAAGGTCAAGACCTACGGGATTGGTGAGGAGTTCCCCGACTGGGTGAAGGCATACGAAA
Source organism: Spirochaetia bacterium (assembly GCA_009930195.1). Classification (GTDB taxonomy): domain Bacteria; phylum Spirochaetota; class Spirochaetia; order Sphaerochaetales; family Sphaerochaetaceae; genus Sphaerochaeta. The sequence goes on from RZYT01000279.1 coordinate 255, forward strand.
ACTGCAAGTACATCATCGAGAATTATGTGCCTGTAGGTGATCCCAGGAACAAGCTGCGCGATTTGCTGGAGCTCCGGAAAATGACGCTCGGGGCCGAAGGGCTTACGGAACTGAGGAACAGGATCTGGAAAGTGGCTTCGAACCTCATCCTCGCCGAAGGGGCAGAGGGATACAAGTCGGAAGAGGCCTGGGCCAATGCCATCACGCGCACGCTCGAATTTACGGAATGGGCCGGCGATATTGCGTTCAGCGCACTGGCTGCCTTCTACCTTAAAGGGGTGGGGGCCACGGCGGCGGGTATGATCAAGGCAAAGATGATCGAAGCGCTCAACTTCTACATCTACGAGCCGGAGAAGGGCTGGGATACGTTTGCTTCACGCCAGCTCGACTCCATCATGCCCTTGCTGATGAACATGGCTAAGGGTAGGGTGCTCAGCATCGAAAATATCGAGCTGGTGGTCAAAGGCAACCGCCCGCTTGCATGGACAATCTTCATCAGCTGCGAGTTCCTTTATAACCTCTACCAGACCAAATCGGTTGTGGAGGCTGCCAAGATAACCGGCCAGCAGATTGCGGAGGAGTTGATCGTGAAGAAACTCACCACGATGCTGCATCGCGAAGCCCTGAAGCGGAACTACGAGGTGATCACACCCGATGAGGTTCTGGACGACATGATGAAGAACGTAAAGACGGTGGACGGGAAAGAGGAGATCAACAAGGGCAAGCTGCTGGAGATCATGCGCGACCCGGCGAAGGTGCGCACCATTCAGAATCACGGTACCAAGGAGATGAAAGAGATCTTCAATCGTTCGCGCAATAAGATATACACCGAACACGATGCCAAGCTGAAGGAGTACATCGCGAACGAGTACAAGCTGAACCCTGACGAGGTGAAGATTGATGATTTCAGGACACCGGGCAAGGGGGGCGATTCTGTGAATACCGACCGCGACTACCGTGTGCTGCGCAAAGTGAAGGGAGCGGATGGCACCGAGAAATGGATTGAAATGCAACGAGGCAACTGGCTGAACGAATCGTACAAGATCTTTGGCGAGGTGACCGGCAAGCCCGACGGGTTGAGTGATCTGGAATGGGCCGAAGCGCACCAGCAAAGGGGTACAGACCGCTTTGATGCGGAGGCAGGGAAGGATTACTCTGACCACGTGTACAATCCCGAAACCGGGGAGATCGACATCAACCAGTCGAACATCACGAAGGTGAAATCGGGGGAAACAACGTTGTACGATGCCCGGGAGACCGGTAAGATGTATCAGAACAAGGTGGAGAATGCCATGAAGAGCGGCAACGAGTCGGAGGCTTTTGCACAGGCCAAGAAGGCAGTGAACACCTTGAAAGATGTCCGTTCGGGCTACAAGGATGGCATGAACCTGGAGATAAAGGATCTGCCGCGCGACCTGGACAAGGCGATGGAGGTGATCAACAAGGCGAACGTCGATGTAAATGCATCGGGAGCCCACCTTGAGAGCATCAACAACGAACTGAAATCGTTGGGTTATTCCGATGTGACGGAGGTCTCGAAAGATATCTCCAAAGCATTCAACGATCTGAAGGAGTTTGACAAGACAAATCCGGCGGACAGCCTCTTTAAATAACAATTGAACTATGGCATATTGTACAAATTGCGGTCAACCACTGTTGGGTCAGGCAAAGTTCTGCGCAAGCTGCGGAACAAAGGTCCTTGCCGAACAGGTTCGAACTTTTGCTACGGGATACAAGGAGAAGATGCACAAGGGTGTGGAGCAGCAACTGAAGAGCAGCCTCAGGAAATATGCTGAATCAACACTTAAGAAGAACATCTCGCAACTGGCAGAGAAAGGTGTGTCGGCTGTTTTGGAACCACCCCCTGTGGTGCAACAACCAACCGCTGTTCCGGAGCCTCCGCCAATCACGAAACAGCCGGTTGCATCTGAAGCGCGGGGAGGGGTTACCATCTGGACATGGCTCTATCTCATTGTGAATCCCATACTTGCATTTCGGGGCTATCTCTCTTCGGAAGTTATGGCAATCATCCTTTGCTCCGCTGTGGTGCTTTTATCGGTGTTCTTCAGGCGGAAAAAACCAAAACCCTATCACTGGCTGGCAAAGCTGCTGATCGTTGTGCAGATGGTGCTGGTTGCATCGATTCTGTACCGCCATGTGATGGGGCAATTTTTCACGCTCACCTCCCTGCTCTTTGCAGCTTTGTTATACATTGACTTTTCACTTCTCTTCAAGGGAAATAAACAGAAATCATGATGGAAGAATCGATTGATTTGCAAAAAATAAACGGGACGCTGAAAGTGAAGAACAGCCAGCGAAAAGGAGTGCTTATCTCCTGGATGGTCGCACTGGTCGGGGCAGTTCTGGCGGTGCTTACCTTTACCGATGGCAGCCCCCTCTACAGGGCCCATGCCGTCACGTTGATCAGCATCTTCGTAGCGCTGGGAGGCCTCATCATCGCCCTGATCCTTGGAAGCAGGGCGAAGAAGATGCAGACGCTCATCTCGGGTGAAAGGGTCGTTGCAAGCTGGCTGCTCACGCCCCAGGAAAAGGCGGCATACGTCGACTTCCTCTTTCAGCACGAAAAGGAGAAGAACAAAGCCATCCT
>RZYT01000046.1 GCA_009930195.1 Spirochaetia bacterium
TTGCTCACTTAAGGGTAGTTCAGTAAATTTCATTGGTACTATATATCGCCTTTACAAGAAATAGCTGTTTCCATGGGAAAAAGTGGGCTGCATGAAAGAGCCCTACCCAAATAAGATAGAGGAAAATGCTGGCCTTGTCCACCGTAGGAGCAAAGGTTTCTCAGTCCTGAAGTTCCCAACTGCGCACCAGATCCCTGATCGCCAGTATCTTCGTGAACGGGGCACTGAACGACTTGCCGTCCAGGGAGGCAAGCGGCATGGCCGCCATGCTGGTGGCACTGATGAAAGCCTGCCCGTAGGTGCCCATAGCCAGATCCTCAAGGTAGGGAGCCTCATAGACGACACTCAGCCCAAGCTGGACAGCAGCCTTGATCACCCGATCGCGGGTAATGCCCAAGAGCACCTCATCATCGGCAGCTGTGTAGAGACTGTTCTCTTTCAAAGCGAAGAAATTACTTCGGGTACCCTCAAGAACCCTGCCGGTGCGGTCCACCAACAGGGCCTCAAAACACTTCTGACGTTTCGCCTCTTCCACAGCCAGGTAATTGAGCAGCAAGTTGCCGGTCTTGCAGGAAGGGAAAAGCCGCTCGCCGTAGTAGCTGATCGCTCCGACCCCTTGGGTATACTGGCTCTCGGGATAGCTCAGGATCGTGGAAGCAGTCACAAAGAGCTGTGGCTCCTCCCCACCGTAGATCTGGATGCGAAGGCTCGCTTGCCCAATTGCATCAACTTCCATCAGCCGATGAACAGAGTCGGTTATCTGCTCGTGAGTGAACGGATGGACAAGCCCGATACCCTTGCAGGAGTGCTCCAGACGATTGAGATGGTCTTGCAGATGCACCACCTTGCCTTCGATGATCCTCAGGGACTCATAGGTGGAAAACCCGAACTGAACGGCCCTGAGGGTTATCGGTACCACAGCATCCTTGCGTGCGATGACCCTCATGTTATGTATTGCGTGCTCTCCAACCATGTGATTCCTCCTTAGGGATACTTGATCAACTCACGGGGTTTGCTCCCGTTCGGGGGTCCCACGTAGCCAAGCTCTTCCATCTGTTCCACCAGACGGGCAGCTCGGTTGTATCCTATCTTCAGCCTTCGCTGCAAGTAGGAGGCTGAGGCGCATTTTCGCTCTACCACGATGGCCAGAGCACGTTGCATCAGCTCACTGTCATCATTCACATCAACTGAGTCATCATCATCACTGTCACTCGCCTTGGGCTCGTCCTCCTCAAAGAAGGATTCATCAATGTAGTCGGGCTCACCCTGGGAGGAGACAAAGCGCACCACTTCCTCGACTTCCTGGTCACTGAGGAAGGATCCCTGAATACGCTCGGAGGCAGGATTGGAGGATGACATGTACAGCATATCCCCCTTGCCCAGCAGTTTGTCGGCACCCTGCTCATCAAGAATGATGCGGCTGTCGGTGGCACTGGTGACGGCAAACGCAATTCGGGTGGGAATATTGTTCTTGATCACCCCGGTGATGACATCAACCGAAGGCCGCTGGGTGGCAAGCACCAGATGGATTCCCACTGCACGACTCATGGCGGCCAGACGGCTGACCTTGCTCTCCATATCCTTGCCCACCAGATGCATCAGGTCTGCAAACTCATCGATGACCACCAGAATGTACGGAAGCTTCTCCCGTGCCAGGTGGCTGGTCTCGATCTTCTCGTTGTATCCGACTATGTTCCGTACATTGATCCCCTGCAGCAGCTTGTACCTACGATCCATCTCATATAAACAAAAATCAAGAGCCTTGAGCGTACGCTTGGCCTCCGTAATGACCGGAGTCAAAAGATGGGGAATCCCATTGTAGATATTCAGTTCGACAATCTTCGGATCCACCAGGATCATTCTCACCTGTTTGGGACTGCGTCTGAACAGTACCGAGCAGATGAGAGAGTTCACACAGACACTCTTTCCGCTGCCTGTGGAACCAGCGATGAGCAGATGTGGAGCCTTGATGACATCAACAACAACAGGTTGCCCCATCAGGTTTCTGCCGAGCACCATGGGAATGCCCAATCCATCGGAGAGGGAAGGAAGCATCTCCCGAAATCCTATGATGTCACGCTTGAGGTTGGGAATTTCCACCCCGACGGCAGACTTGCCCGGGATCGGAGCCACTATGCGTACCTGCGTCGCCGCCAAGGCAAGTGCGATGTTGTCGCTGAGATTGACGATGGAGTTTACCCGGATACCGGGCGCAGGCAGCAGTTCAAACATGGTGACCGTCGGCCCTCGCACAATATTGGTGAGTTCCACAATGATGTTGAACTGCTGCAGGGTGGACACCAGTACCTCTCCCCGCTTGAGGGTGACCTCATCGACCACATCCCCTATCTTGGGGTAGGTGACAAGCATAGACTCATCAGGATACTTGTAGCTGAGCCGACCCCTGCTGATGAGCGCGCTGGAAAGCCCTCCCACCCCGCTGGAAACCTCGAGCTGATCGGCTTCTTCCTCCGGCTCAGGACGGGGAGGCTCCCCTTCCAGCTCACCGCCGTTGATCGGCTTGGCAGTACTCATCGGATAAGCAAAAGAGGGCGTGCTGCTCTCCATCATCACAGAAGCTTCCCGCTCTGGGACAGGGACAACCGGCTCGGGAACATGTTGCGAAACGTGCGACTCCTGCTCCGAGAAGAGTGGGTTCTCCGGCTTCTTCTCATACTGCACCGAAAGGATGCGTTCCTGTACCGAGAGAGGCTCATCAGCACCCTGCCCTTGGTTCTGTTCCACTGCCTGCGCGAGCATGCCGCGGGCTTTGCCTGAGCTGTCACTGCGTCTTGAAGCAATTCTCTGCGGAGCCTTTCCGACGGCTTCAAGAGCCCCTTGGAGGAAACCCGAGAGTTGTGCAGCTTCCTTTTTCGGTTTCTCCGGCTGTTCCTGCTGTTTCTGTTCAGCAAGTTCCTGTTGCTTGCGCTCAAGATACGAGAGTCCGTTGTTGCGTTTGCGTTCCTCGGTCAAGGCATGCAACGCACCGATGCTGACCATCCCGTTGACCTTGATTTCCTCAACCTCGATGACATTCTTGCTGGCAGGACGGAGGGAAGCGGAGGATTTGCGGGAGAGACTTTCCAGGGGAGGGACATCTGCAATGGGAGGGAACTGAACCTTCTGTGGTTCGGAAAAGGAGTTGCCCTCTTCCTCCTGCAGCGGTGCAACAGGCTTCTTGGAAAGAACGACGGTCTCTTCTTCCTCACGCTCCTCTTGCTTCTGCTGTCGCTTCTCATGTTTCTTCTGTTTCTTGGTTCGTCTCTCATCCCGTGGAGCCGGAGCGAGATGCTGGAGCCGCAACTCCTCCCGAAGCCGCTGCCGTTCAGCCTTGTGCTGGTGATAGCGGTCCAACGCATCCCCAATGAGGGTGACAGCCACAAAGAGACCTGTCTCAGCGAGGAAGGCAAGCAAAACCTTCAGCGAAGCAGAGCGTGCGTCAGTTGAATTGGAGAGCAAGGAAGCGGCAAACATCGGCCGATCGCTTCCCTGCATCACATGCGAGAGTGTGTACAAAGTATAGGCCATCAGGGCAGTGACCGGAATCAGGAGAAAGGAGAACCGTTTCTTACCCCGGAAGGAGAAGATCATGATCGTCCAGACCAGGAGCAGGAAGGCAACTGGGACGAGTCCGAAACGGGTGGGCTGCGCACTGAACGAGAAGAGCCTGCCCAGCATGCGATGCATGGAAGCAAGCAGTGCGTGGTTGATGCCCAACAGGGGAAGAGCTGTTATGCTGCCAAACAGCAACGTCCCGAAAAGGCAGACCAACCCTGCAATCAAAGACACCCGCCCTTTCTTCTCCTTCACAAGCAACTCCTCGTACGTAAACACCCATTTTTGCAAATGGTATCAAATCTTTTGCAGGAGGCAAAGCATGCGGCTTGCCTCAAGACGGGGGACTTCCAGATTCACAACCGAACTCTCCCACCGGCTTTTGCAGCGGACCTTCACCTGTCCCAACTCCTCCTGCACCTGCTCCAACTGAGCTTTGTAGGCACACACGACCCCACCTTCATTGAGTATGGGAGCCACCAGATCAAGAATATCATACAAAGGATGGAATGCGCGAAAGGTTATCAGGTCAAACGTTTGCCTGATCTCTTTCAGGTCCCGGTCAAAGACTGTCACCCGATCGGAGAGCGAGCATCTGAGCAGTGCGTTGCGTAGAAAATCCACCCGCCTGCCCATACGTTCGACCAAAGTGAAATCATACGATCGCATGGCAATGGCCAGAGGAATGCCGGGAAGCCCTGCCCCACTGCCCAGATCTGCAATCCGGGCGTGTGGAAAAGAAGAAGCAAGCTCTGACATGGTATGGCAACCTGCAAGACTGTCCAGAATGTGGCGGATGATCAGATCCTCACCTTCAGCTCCCACCAGCTTGTAGACCGGGTTGAAGAGTTCAATCTCCGCAATGTAGGCATCCAACTGTCCTCGCTGTTCCTGATCAAAGTCCAAACCCAGCTTTGCAAGCCCCTCTTCAAGCAAGGCGGCATACTTACTTCCCATGGCGGCCTCCCCTGTCCAGATGGACGATGAGTACGGCGATATCGCTGTTGCGAACCCCATTGATGCGTGAAGCCTGTCCCACCGAAAGGGGGCGGATCTTTTTGAGCTTCTCTCTGCCTTCGGCACTCAGGCCCTCAACCGCATCGTAGTCCAGCTGGTCATCAATGACCAAGCTCTCAAGTTTCTCAAACCGATTGATCTGCCGCTCCTGGCGGTTGATGTACCCCTCGTACTTCACATCAAGCTCAACCTGATAGAGAATCGGTTGCTCAAAGGAAGTGAGCTCTGGCATCTGTGCCTCCAGGTCGGCAATGGTGACTTCAGGCATCTTCAGCATCTGGAGGGCACTCTTCTCTCCCATCCTTCGCTTTGCCAAAAGGTCCTTGACCGTCTCCATCCGCTCAAGCTTGGCTTGCAAGCGCTCAAGATTCTCCTGCTTTTGCAATCCCACCGCATACCCCTTCTGGGTAAGGCGTTGGTCGCAGCTGTCATGGCGAAGATTCAGCCGGTATTCCGCCCTGCTGGTAAACATCCTGTACGGTTCCTGGGTTCCCATGGTAACCAGATCATCGATCAACACCCCGGTATAGGCTTCATTGCGGCTGAGTACCAAGGGTTTCTCTCCTTTCAGTTTCTGAGCAGCATTGATACCAGCCATCAGGCCCTGGCAAGCAGCCTCCTCGTAGCCACTGGTACCATTGGTCTGCCCGGCAATGAAGAGGTTCTCCACCAGCTTGCTCTCAAGCGAAGGATAGAGCGCCTGCGGATCGATGAAATCATACTCCACCGCATAGGCGGGGCGCATGATCTGGGCTTCCTCAAGCCCTTCGATGCTGTGGATGAAATCCCACTGCACGTCTTCGGGAAGGGAGGAAGAGATGCCGTTGAGATACATCTCCTCAGTTCCCTCACCCTCCGGCTCCACAAAGATCTGATGACGTTCCCGGTCGGGGAAACGAACCACCTTGTCCTCAATGGAGGGGCAGTAGCGGGGGCCCTTCCCCACAATCTTGCCCCCATAGAGGGGGGAACGGTGGATGTTGGCCCGTATGATCTCGTGGGTACGTTCGTTCGTCCAGGTGATATGGCAGGGAAGCATCGGCCTATCGACACTATCATAATCAAAGCTGAAGGGCATCATGATCTCTTCGCCATCCTGCAGCTCCATCTTGCTGAAATCAAGGGTGCTTTTTCTCACCCGTGCCGGGGTTCCGGTCTTGAGCCTGCCCACAGGAAACCCCTTGCTGCGCAGGGCTGTTCCCAACCCAATGGCAGCAGGTTCATCAAGACGACCGTTGGGAGCATCGTACTCGCCGATGAAGATCCGACCTTCCATGAAGGTTCCTGTGGTAAGCACCACAACACGGCTGGTGATGGTATGTCTTCGCTGTGTCACCACACCCACCAGTTTCTTGCCTTCCTTGTCCAGGACAAGGTCCACCACCGTATCCATGAACAGGGCAAGGTTGGGCTGGGCTTCCAGCGTCTCCTTTGCAAGACGGGCATAGGTGAACTTGTCTGCCTGCGCCCGGGGTGCCTGCACTGCAGGGCCACGACGCCGGTTGAGGATCCTATACTGGATCATCGATTGGTCTATCAGGTGGGCCATCTCCCCACCAAGGGCGTCCACCTCCCTGACCAGATTGCCCTTCGAGAGGCCGCCTATGGCAGGGTTGCAGGAGAGTCGCCCGATTGAATCGAGGTTCTGGGTTATCAAGAGGGTCTTGAACCCCATTCTGGAGAGTGCAAGGCATGCCTCAATACCAGCATGGCCTCCCCCTATGACAATTGCATCATAATCCATCTTATTTTCCTACACAGAATCCACTGAAAATTGTTTCGAGAATGTCTGAGGGTGTCACTTCCCCGGTGAGCTCGCCGAGGTTCTGAAGCGCTTCACTCAGCTCAACGGCGATGATATCAAGCGGGATATCCAGATCGACGAGAGCCAAGGCACGCTCCAATGCGGTGCCTGCATCGGCAAGCAACCGGCTCTGCCGTTCAGACTCAATGACTACCAGATCATCCCCACTGGCGTGGGAACCTCCACTCAGACGTTCGGTTATGGTGGAAAGAAGCGTAGCCACCCCTTCCCCTGTCTGCGCGCTGATCGCAAGCCTGCCTTTCGGAGACCTGACCAAGTCGCTCTTGTTGTACACCACAATGGTGCGATCGTCTTCGGCTGGGATATGCGAAAGATCGGTGCTGTCCACCAGATAGATCACCAGATCCGCTTGTCCCATCAATCGCTCTGTCCTGCGGATCCCCTCACTTTCGATGGCATCGGAACCCTCACGCAACCCCGCCGTATCGTAGAGGCGAATGGGGATGCCCTCTATGCTGAGGTCAGCTTCGATATAGTCGCGGGTGGTGCCCTTGACCGGGCTTACGATCGAGCGCTCCTGCTTGAGCAACAAATTGAAGAGCGAGCTTTTCCCTGCATTGGTGGACCCGGCAAGCACGATGCGAGCTCCTTCTCGGTAAAGCCTTCCCACCTGGTAGGTATCAGCCAAAACCGCGATGTCCTTTCGCAGGGTCTCCAGCTGTTCGCGGGGAAAGACAAACTCATCCAGCTCATCCTCCGCATAATCCAGCTGCACCTCTACACTTGCCGTGACGGCAAGGAGCCGCTGCTTGAAATCCGCAATCTGGTTTCTCAGGCTTCCTTCCAGCCTCCCCAATGCAAAAGCACGGGCAGTCTTGCTCTGGCTGCTTACCAACTCCTGCACCGCTTCGGCTTGGGTGAGATCCAGCCTCCCATGCAGGAAGGCTCGGAACGTGAACTCACCCCCCTCGGCACTCCGCATGCCCAGACGCCCGAGCAAAGCAAGGATCTCCTTGATGACAGACAGCGACCCATGGCAGCTCAGTTCCACCGACTCCTCAAGTGTATACCCGTGGCCATCAGTCCAGACTGAAGCAACCACCTCATCGATATCTTCCCCCGTTTCGGTACGAAGGTAGCCATGTACGGTGGTGGCATTCTTTGCTTCCACCAAGGCTTTTGGGCGTGAAAAACAGGGAGAGAGGGTCTTGAGGCAACCTTCCCCGCTGATGCGGATCACCGCCAAGGCACTCTGGGCCCATGCAGTCGCCAACGCATAGATGATGTCGTCCGTCACATATCTTGTCATACCGGCGAGTATACCGCTCGGGGCCGACGCTTGCAACAGAAGTGCCACCTTGGCTATGATGCGGCCATGAAAGAAACAGCACGCTTCAGAAGCTGGATGTACCGCACCATCCGAGATTTCTTCGACCAGAAAGGGTACACCGAGGTAGACACACCGATGCTCTCCCCTACTCTTATTCCCGAGTCTACGATCGAGAATTTTGCGACCCGCTTCGAGAACCCCTTTCTTCCCTCAACCGAACTGTATCTGGTCCCCTCGCCGGAGATCTTCATGAAACAGCTCATTGCCGATGGTATGGGCAGCATCTATCAGATCAGCCACTGCTTCCGCAACAGCGAGCAGCTTGGGCACATCCACAACCCTGAGTTTTCCATGCTCGAGTACTATACGGTTGGTTTCGATGAGCAGGACTCAATATCCCTTACCGAACAGCTGTTTTCTTCCCTCCTTCCCGAAACAGGGTGCGAGGATCTGCGTCCTCCTTTTGGCAGGGTCACCGTACAGGAAGCGATGCGTATCCATGCAGGAGTCGACTTGGAGAAGCATCAGAAGCAAGCATCACTTGCCAATGAGGCCAGAAGGCTTGGCCTTTCGGTACCTGATGAGCCGGAGAGTTGGGAAGAGACGTTCAACCGGATTTTCCTGACCTTTGTAGAGCCGAATCTAAGCAAAGAGCGCCCCTTGGTGCTGGAAAAGTACCCGCGTCAGATCGAATGCCTGGCAAAACCCGAGGGCAACTACCGAAAGCGCTGGGAACTGTATGTCCGCGGAGTCGAGGTGGCCAACTGCTACGACGAACTGCGCGACCAGCAGGTGATCGAACGCTATTACACCGAGGAGTATGCCCGTTTGGTTGGAAAGAGAAGCGAAAGCGGATCGGTCATCCCTGATACCGATCCTTCGCTAGCAGCAAAATTTGCGTCCATGCCCCCTTGTTCAGGGGTAGCCATCGGCTTGGATCGCCTACAGATGCTGCTGATGGGAAAAACCGCCCTTGAGGGGGTGATTCTTTTTCCCCTTTCTGGTATGCTGACCAGTGGAAATACGCGCAACTAGAACTATATGAGGTAATAAGCATGATTAAAGCAGGTCAAATCGACAAGGGAACCGCCCTGTTGATCAAAGGACAGCCCTTTGTATGCATCGACCGTGAATTTGTGAATCCCGGCAAGGGATCTGCCTTCGTTCGCCTGAAGCTCAAGAGTCCTTCCACCGGCCAGACGCTCAGCGAAACCATGAAGACACAGGACAACGCCGAGGACATCACCGTGGTCGACAGGGACTGTCAGTATCTGTACAACGATGGGGAGAATTTCCACCTGATGTTGACCGATACCTTCGAACAGATTGAAGTGCCGATGGGCAACTTCCCCGACTATCAGTTTTTGATGAAGGATGGTGAAACCTACCGCTGCACCTTCTGGGAAGCACAGCTTTTGGATATCCAGGTACCCCCCAAGGTAGTCTTCCTGGTAGCCGAGGCTGAGGAAGCTGTCAAGGGTGATACCGTACAGGGTGCAACCAAGTACATCACCACCGAAACAGGTCTGAAGGTCCGCGTTCCCATTTTCATCAAGCAGGGTGAGAAGATCCGGGTCAACACCGAGACGAAAGAGTACTTGGAACGAGTCAACAACTAGTTCCCGATCCAGGACACAAGACCTCCACGCGTATGCAGGGAGGTCTTTTTTATTTCGTTGTGCCACAACAGTTCCATCATAGGGAACATGCTTACCGCTTTCCTCTCCTTTCCTTTTGGTTTCATTCAGTCTTCTTTTTGTTTAATTCCGACATCAGTGAAAAATTTGTGCTAAAAATGACTAAACTGTCATTGCACAATGCAAAAATGCTGTCAAACTGTATATGCAGGCTGTGTCAGAGGTTGCCATAAGGAGCACTGGCAATCTTGGAATAGGCTTGTTCTGGAAACCCCAGATTTTTTGAGCAACCCAAATCACTGGGAAATACAAAAGGAGAGTATGTACATGAAAGGAAAGCATTTCTTGATCCTCGCCCTCGCAATCCTGATGCTGGTACCAAGTTTCATCTTTGCCCAGCCCGCAGCGGAAGAGAGCAAAGAGTCCACCATGCGTCTGGCTTGGTGGGGAAACCCGACCCGCGACGAACGCACCTACAAGGCTGTGGAGATGTTCCAGGCCACGTATCCTGAGATCACCATCGAGACCGAGACCACCGGTTGGGGTGGCTACTGGGACAAGATGAATACCCAGGCAGCAGCCGGCAGCCTTCCCGATCTGATGCAGCACGACTATGCATACATGTTGCAGTGGGTCCAGCGCAATCAGCTGGCAGACCTCACCCCGTATGTCCAGAAAGGCATCATCGACCTGTCCAAGATCAATGAGTCCTTCCTCTCGGGCGGAAGGGTCGACGGCAAGCTCTATGGCATCAGCCTCGGTACCAACGCAGTATGTCTGACCTACGACCCGGCAGTGTTGGCCAAAGCCGGCATTGCAGAACCCGATTCCACCACCTGGACATGGGAAGACTTTGAACGCATCGCCCTCGAGATTTACCGCAAGACCGGTGTGCAGACCATCCCCTTCTTCACCACCGATCCGAAGGTCGGCTTTGACAACATGATCAGGCAGACCGGCAAGGCCACCTACGGCAAGACAGGCCTCGGCTTCACCGATCCCTCCGTCCTGCGCGAGTTCTATGCCATCCAGCTCAGGCTCCTTGATGCCGGCGCCCTGATCCGACCCGAAATTGCCTTCGTGTCCGTCTCCCCTGAAGAGGGTGCATTTGCCAAGGGACAATCATGGGTCGAATTCATCTGGTCCAACCAGTATGTTTCCACCCAGGCTGCTGCAAAGCGTCCGCTCAAGATTGCCCTGCTTCCCAACATCAAAGGAGCAACGGCAAAGGGAACCTTCCTCAAGCCTTCGATGTTCTTCTCCATTCCCGCGAGTGCAGAGAATCCGGAAGCTGCAGCGAAGTTCCTGAACTACTTCCTCAACGACATCAGCGTCAACGACTTTTTGATGGGTGAACGTGGCGTTCCCATCCCCGATGATGTCCGCGAGCACATGGCGACCAAGGTCGACACGATCAACAAGCAGATCTTCGAGTACATCAGCCTTGCTTCCAAGAATGCAGGCCCGATCGATGCTCCGGATCCGGCTGGAAGCGGAGAGTTCCTCAAGATGGTCCGTGACGTAACCCAAGAGATCCTCCTCAAGAGAGTCTCCCTTGATGAGGGTGTGTCCCGGCTCATGACCCGTGGCAATCAGATTCTCAAATAGTCACTCACCTGCTCATGGGGAGGCCTGCCACCTGGTAGGTCTCCCTTCACAATTCAGCTCACCCTTTTTCAAGGAGACCGTATGAAGCAGCTCTCTGCACGTAAAAGAGCCTGGATGGAAGACTTCTCCGGGTATGCCTTCATCAGCCCATGGCTGATAGGGTTTTTTGCATTTTCCATCATTCCCATCCTCTTCTCTCTCTACTACTCCTTCACCACGTATGACATCCTCGGGGAGCCGGTCTTCAACGGGCTCGAGAACTTTCGGACCATGGCCACTGACGAGCTCTTCTGGCAATCCCTGAAAGTAACGTTCTTCTATGCGTTTGTCTCGGTACCCCTCAGACTGGTTTTTGCCTTCTTTGTGGCAATGCTCTTCAACCGCGGCACGCGTGCCATCCGAGTCTATCAGGCAATCTACTATGTACCGTCCCTGGTGGGCGGTTCCATCGCCGTGGCGGTCATGTGGAGAAGACTCTTCATGGCGGATGGGGCACTGAATGCTGCCCTTGCCAAGATCGGCATCATCACCGATGTCTCCTGGATCGGCGATCCCGATACTGCAATCTGGACACTCATCATCCTCGCCATCTGGCAATTCGGATCCTCAATGCTGATTTTCCTGGCGGGACTCAGGCAGATTCCCAAGGAACTCTACGAAGCTGCCTCCATCGATGGAGCCGGCTCTTTGCGTAAATTCACCCATATCACCGTCCCTCAGATCACCCCGGTCCTCTTCTTCAACCTTGTCATGCAGCTCATCAACGGTTTTACCGTCTTTACCCAAGCCTTCGTCGTAAGCGGCGGTTCGGGTGATCCGCTCAACTCCACCCTCGTATATGCCCTCTATCTCTATCAGCGAGCCTTCAAGTACTACGACATGGGCTACAGCAGCGCCATGGCATGGGTACTGGTCCTCATCATCGGCGTGATGACCGGCATAGTCTTCAAGACAAGCAGCAGCTGGGTCTTCTACGAAGCGAAGGAGGGGAAATAGGATGACAAGCAGAAAGACCAAGCACCTTTTGGGGCAGGCCCTTTTCCACCTTGTGGTCATACTTCTGGCCTATGTGATGCTCTACCCGATCCTTTGGATGGTTTCAAACTCCTTCAAGGAGACTTCCGAAATCTTCAACACCACCTCACTCATTCCTGAAACGTTCCGGTTCGAGAATTATGTACGGGGTTGGAAATTCAACAATTCGGTGACCTTCACCACCTTCTTCTACAACTCGTTCTACTACACCATCCTCTCCACCCTTGGTGCGGTGCTGGCCTCTTCCCTGGTGGCCTATGGGTTTGCCCGGGTCCCGTTCCGGGGGAGAGCCTTCTGGTATGGGTGCATGTTCATGACCATGATGATCCCCTACCAGGTGGTCATGGTCCCGCAGTTCATCATCTTCCACAAGCTGGGGTGGATCAACAGCTTCAAACCCCTGATCATTCCCCAGTTTGCAGGCCTGCCCTTCTTCATCTTCCTGATGGTGCAGTTCATCCGGCAGATTCCCTATGAGCTGGACGATTCGGCAAAGATTGACGGGTGCAACCGCTTTTCGGTCTTCACCAGGATTCTCTTTCCCCTCATCAAGCCTGCGGTGATCACCAGCACCATCTTCAGCTTCTACTGGCGTTGGGATGACTTTCTGGGTCCTCTTCTCTTCCTGAACAAGCCGAGGCTGTTTACCGTAAGCCTTGCACTGAGAATGTTCAGCGACCCGATGACCAGCACCGACTGGTCGGCAATCTTCGCCATGGGGACACTCAGCCTGTTGCCGGTATTGGTCATCTTCCTGATCTTCCAGAAGTACATCGTGCAGGGCTTGGTTACCACCGGGCTGAAAGGCTAGGAGAGCTTGGCCCGCTCGCACAGGGCCAGCAGGATGATGCCGATGCCATGGGTGTCATCCAGGCGGGGCAACAGCTGCTGGGCATAATAATGCTTCGAGCAGGAGAACTCAGATCCCCTGCACACTCCCCACACATGGCCATCGGCATCGATGGCCATTTCCTTGAGCCCTTCGCACGCCTTGAGGCACGCCTGGCGGTAGGGTTCTGCCTCTTGGTACCAGCCAAAACGCACCCCCCGGGAGAACGCGCAGGCAAACATGGCGGTGCAGGAGCTCTCCTGATACGACTGCGGGTAATTGAGCACCTGATGAAACATCCCCGTCTCATCCTGCAACCTCAGGTATCCCTTACTGAGCTTTCCGAAGAAATCCAGCAAGGCTGCTCGCTTCGGATGATCGGGATCGAGGACCATCAGCAGTTCGGAGAGGCTGAAGAGCACCCAACCGTTCCCCCTGCCCCACGGAATGCCGGTGGAGAGGTTTCGGTCGAAGTCGTAGACATGGCTCATCAGCTGCTCCTCTTTCATGTACAGGTATTTGGCAAAGCCGAAGAACTGATGCGCAGCATCATCCAGATGGGCGGAATCTGCACTGAAGCGGGCATACCGGCAGAGGAAGGGAACTGACATGTACAGATCGTCGATCCACATGGTGTTC
>RZYT01000047.1 GCA_009930195.1 Spirochaetia bacterium
TCGAGCACCTCAATCGCAGCATAGAAGGCATCCATATCCACATGAAAGAACACTTGTTCCATAGGCACCTAACACGTGGGAGGGGTGTAGATGCGCCCTCTCTCCAGTTGTGCCCGGTTGAGGGCATCAAAGAGCAGGTGGTCGAGAACTTCGGGAAGGCTGTAACCGACGCTTGCCATCAGTTTGGGATAGTGGCTGGTCTGCGTCATGCCCGGGCTGGTATTGATCTCATTGAGGAAGATGCCCTCTTTTGCAAGGAAGAAATCGACGCGGGCATACCCGTCCGCCTTGATGGCCAGGAAGGCTTGCCTGGCATAGCGTCTGACAGCCTTGGCAGTCTCCTCCCCGATGGTGGACGGCAACTCGAGATAGGCGGTGTTGGTAGTCCCGTATTTGTGTGCATAACTGAGGAACCCCTGCTCACTCTTGGCGGGGTCCAGCACCACGGCAGGACCGGCTGCAACCAGCGTTCCCTCCCTGGTGCGGAGTACTGCGCATTCAATTTCCTGCACATCTTCCATCAGGGTCTGGATCAGGACGCGTTCGCTGTAGAGGGCGGCGTACCGAAGTGCTTCGACCAGCTGGTCCGGCTGTGCATCCCTCAGCGCCCTCACCCCAACCGATGATCCTGCATTCTCCGGCTTAACGAACAGATGCGGACCCAGCTGCTTGGTCAGCAAGGCAAATTGGTCCATGACATAGGCTTCGATGTCCATGAGGTTGAACCGGTCAAGCACCCTGGTGGCTATGGTAGGGATGCCGTGACTATTGAAGAGGCGGGATGCAAGGTCCTTGTGCATCCCGATGGCACTGGAGGCGGTGTCACAGCCGGCGAGGGGAATGCCGGAAAGCAAGCACAACCCCTGCAGGTTCCCATCCTCACCACCATAGCCGTGGGTGGTTGCAAAGGCTGCATCCACATCCAGCTGTGTATCATTGAGGAAAAAGCCCGCACCCGGCCTGATGGAGACCAATAGGTTTTTCTCCATTTCTCCTGCCGGAGACTTGGTCTGCAGATACCACTTTCCCTCCAGTGTGATGGCTATCGGGAGTACGATATGCCCCGCCTCAATCAGTGCCTGATGCACCGAGATTGCGCTGGAGACTGAGACATCATGTTCGGCGGAACGCCCGCCGTAAAGCAATGCTACTTGCATCCTCTTCTTTGCTCCTCTTCCTGCAAGGCTGCCTGGACTTCTGCGATTTCATCCCAGGCTATCTTGCCGTCGGCTCGTTCGATGCTCTTTTCGTGGCCTTTGCCCAGAAAGAGGAGGGTATCGCCGCCCAGGGCAATGGAGAGTGCCTTGCGGATGGCCATCCTCCTGTCCTCAATCTCCCATACGGTGCACAAGGGATTGTGCATCAGATACCTGAGATCGGAGAAAATGGCCTGGTTTCCTTCCTTGCGCGGATCTTCCTCGGTAAGAATGATCACCGAACTGTATTTGTTGGCGATTTTCCCCATGGCCGGGCGTTTGGTGCTGTCCCGTTCCCCGGCACAGCCGAACACTGCAATGATGTCTCCCCCTTCACAGGTTCGCTTGGCGAAGGAGAAAACACCCTCATAGGCGTCGGCAGTATGGGCAAAGTCGATGATGACCCTGACGCCGAGCTTGTTCTCAATGAGGTGCATCCTCCCCTTGACCGGCTGAAGACGCGGGATGAGCTGCAACAGGCTCTTCGGCTCCTTGTTGAGCAGATGGCTGGCGGTGAAAGCTGCGAGCAGGGCGTTGGTCGCAAGGCTGGGCAGCAGCAGGGGAGTGGGCAGGTGTTGGCCATAGATCTCAACGACCACCCCTTGGTATCCCATGAACTCAATGCGCATGGGAATGTCCTTTCCAAGGACTATGGCCGAACATGAGTCGCACAGTGCCTCGATGAAGGTCTCATACCGGCTGTTGTCGGTACTGGTGAGCAGAAGGCCCCCTTCTTGCAGAGCTTTGACGAGATTGACCTTGGCATTGGTATACTCCTCAAGGCTGTGATGGAACTCAAGATGCTCACTGGTGACCTTGGTGATGATGGCAGCTGCGAAGGATATCCCTGCCAGCCGGTCATACTGCTTGCTCAGCGCGTGGCTGGTACACTCGAGGATGACATGAGAGACCTGGTTGTCCACGCAGCGGGCAAGGAAGGCTTGCAACTGGTCAGGTTCCGGGGTGCTCTGCCGGTAGGGGGAGTCAACCTTCCCCGAGCCATCATCCATGCTGACCGTGGTAAGCACACCGACCTTGACCTCATTGGCCTTGAGCATCTGATACAGGTAGTCACAGGTGGTGCTCTTGCCGTCTGTTCCGCTGATGCCGATGACCGAAAGCTTTTCCTGGGGATTGTCATGCAGGGCAGCACACATCAGGGCAAAGCAGGTGTGTGCTTGCTCCACCGTGTACGCGTAGAAGCCCTGGCTTTCAGGATCGGAGGTGATGGGTTTCTCGCTGATGACGCACACAGCCCCTCGTTTCACCGCTTCCCTGACGAACAACAGCCCGTTGGTATGAAGACCGCTGAATGCAAAAAAGACAGAATTGGGCCTGCAATCCTGTGAGTGTTGGCAGATGGAAGCAATACTGAGGTCGTGGGGGACACGTGTGTCAAAGATGCCCACAGCCTCCAATAGGGAGCGTAACGTATTCATGCGCTTATGGTACCAGCACAAGTGGGGTGAGAACAATAGGAAGGTTCGCCCGATTGGGGAAAGTACCGGTGGCTTCGCACGCATTTATTTGGTATGCTGTCCTGGAGGGAGAAGCGCGGATGAAACGTTGGATGGGAATCTTTGCTGTAGCTGTTTTTGGTGCAGCACTGCTGTGCGCCCTTCCGCTGGACAATGCTTCCAGCTCTTCCTGGGCAATGGCCGATGCAGGTCTTGCCTTGGACTTTTTCCCCAACTCATTTGCTGCCAATCCTGCACTTCTTGCCTTGGAAGGGCGAAGCGAGACCTCCTTTTTGGCAACCGTACGCTATCTGGATGAGATCTCTGCTTCCAGTTACCGACTGGATGAAGTGAACCCCTTTTTGCAGCGTCCCCAGGCGGACTGGTCGCTCAGCTTTGCAGCAGGCCGTCTTGCGTTCTCCATACAGAACAGGAATACCTTGCTCGACCGCAGCGTGACGGCAAACTACAGTGAGTATCGCGGTTCGATGACAACCCTGTTTCAGTTTGACTGGGCTATGGGGAAGAAACCCCTCTCCTTTGGTGTTACCGCCCGGGCTTATGCAGGCAGCGAGCGGACCAACATCCAGCTGCGTGAGGGCCATGCCTTGCTTGACTATGCGGTGGAGACGGTGGTGGGCAGGTACGAGCCGGTTGAGGACCAATCGAGCGTAGCGTTCGGAATGGGCTTGCTACTTGACTATGATTGGTTCAAGCTTGCCGTGGTGAGCAACAGCTTTGCCTACTCCTCCCTTGAGGCGCCGCTGGTCATCAGCGCAGACTCCTTGCTCAAGACACTCGACTGGGGCTTCTCCTTCAGCAGCCCAACCTATGATGAGAACAATCAGCTGCACTTCCTGAAAGCCGAGGGTGCCTTGGATTTTGTGAACCTTGGGTCGGATGAGGAGAGGGAAGTGCGTCTCGGCATTTCGATGAAATTGCAGCTCCTTCCCACGTGGTCGGTCAGCCTCCTGGTAGGGTATCGGGAGCTCAAGCCACTTCCTACCGACCTGCTTCAGACCTCCTTCGAGCGAGGCGTGCAAACCCTTGGGCTGTCAGCCATGTTTGAGACGGTGCACGTGCAGCTTGCCTATGGCTGGCCAACTTCCTGGTACGTGCAAAAGGACAGTATCCAGCGTTCGAAATTTCTCATTGGAGCCAGTGTAACGCTCTGATGAAACGCTACTTGACACACCCAGACGACCACTATATAGTCAAACGGTAGAACGTTTGAACCTGTAAGGAGTAGAGTATATGTCCAAAGCACATAGAGGCAGTGGTATCAGGAGCGAGGTCAACCATGGACGTGGTGAATGCCCCGTTTGCAAGAGAACTGAGGTCAAGGTTTTGTACGAAGTGACAATCGAAGGCCAGAAGACCAAGATTTGCAAGGCTTGCAATGCACACCTCAAGGCTGTAGCAGCCAACTAAGGGTTTTCCTTGGAAGAGAGACTGTCCTAGGCGACAGTCTTTTTTTTATCAGTGTGAGGAGAACAGGCGGTGGAAATGAGAGAAGAGAGCTGTTATCTGGTTGGGATCAAGGGAACCGGGATGGCCAATCTGGCGCTTCTGCTCATGCGTATGGGAGCCTCTGTCCGCGGCTGTGATGTACAGGAAACCTTTCTGACCGACCTCTCCTTGCATAGGGGAGGTATTGTCGTTGATACCGGTTTTGATCCTGCCCATCTGAGCGGCTCTGCGACGATGGTCATCCACAGCAGCGCATATCATCGGGATCTTCCCATTCTTCAGGCCGCAAAAGCCAAGCACATTCCCCTGTACTCTTACCCCGAGTTTCTTGCCCTGCTCAGCACAAAGCAGGACAGTTATGCGGTGGCGGGGACCCATGGCAAGACAACCACGACATCGGTAGCAGCTCATATCCTGAAGGAGGCGAGCGAGGGGGATTTCCCCTTCTACGCCCTGTATGGGTCTTCCGCACTCAACCAGGAAGATGCTCTCTACCAAGGCAGTGAGTGCGCCCTGTTCGAGGCCTGTGAGTATCAGGACCACTTTCTTTCCTATCATCTCAGAGGCGTGCTGGTCACCTGCATCGAGTATGATCATCCTGACTATTTTTCGGATCTGGATGCTGTCAAAGCCAGTTTTCGACGTTTGGTGGACAAGCTGGAAAAGGGTGGCATGCTCATTGTGTGCTCTGATGACAGAGAAGCGAGAGAGCTTCTCTCCTATGCCCGGAGGACACGAAGTGATCTGACGCTCCTGGAGTATGGGTTCACGGCCCCAGGTCCCTTTCGGATCCTTGAAAACCCGGACAGCACCTTCTCCCTCTCACTCCTCCCTGAGTATTCGTTTGCTCTTTCGGTGCATGCAAAGGCCTTGGTATTGGATCATATCGGCGCTGTGGTGCTTGCCCTTTCCGTGTTGCTTGACCGGCCCAAACCCAGACTCTACCTGCAGGACAAGGGCCTTCTGAGTGATGAGGTCCTCCCTTCGGTGACCAGCCTGCTCATGTCCCAACTTGCTTCCTTTCCCGGATGCAGGGCAAGGACCGAAGTGCTGGCTGAAGAGGGGGGTGTGGTGTACGTGGACGACTATGCCCATCATCCGAGTGAGATCCTCACTTCCCTCGAGGAACTGAGGTCGGCATATCCGCACAGTAAGCAGCTTGTGCTCTTCTGCCCCCATACTGCCAGCCGTACAAAAGCCTTCCTTTCTTCCTTTGCTTCCGCCCTCGCCCAAGCCGATGCGCTGATCATCCAGAGTACCTATGCCTCCGCAAGGCAGGACAGCTGTGCAGTGGAGGATACCAGTGCCCTTTTGTTGGAGGCGGTGCAAGAGGCAATCGGAACTTCAGGCAAGCCGGTTGCCTATGCAAAGGATGACCAAGCCTGCGTTGAGTTGGCCGGCCTGTGGTTGCAAGAGAGATGGTTGTGTATTACCATGGGTGCGGGCAATAACCGCCCGCTCGGGCCCCATATTGCTGCGTTTCGAAGGAGTCTCTCATGAAAAGCATGACAGGATATGGCTTCAGTGAATCCGTAGGTGAGCAATTCCAGCTTGCCGTGGAATTGAAGTCCTACAACAACCGCTATCTTGATATCAACCACAACATTCCCTACATACTCTCTCCCTTTGAGATGGAGATAGACAAGCGCCTGGGCGAAATGGCAAGCCGTGGTCATATCGAAGTGAACATACGGGTGAAGAACCTGGTCACTGACATTGAGCTGTACATCGATCCGGAGGCGGTGAAGAAGTACAGCGAGGCATTCAGCACCATTGCAGCGCTTTCGGGCAAAGCCCTCAAGCCCCAGCTCTCCGACTTTCTGGGTAGTGAAGGGGTTCTTACCAGCCTGAAGGGCAGTGACAGCGAGCGGTATCGTCAGGTGCTCTTCTCCACGCTGGAGGAGGCCCTTGTCCAGTTCTCTGCAAGCAAGGAGCGCGAAGGCGCTTCCACCAAGGCTGACCTCATCAACCTGGGCAAGCGCCTTGAGGCGGGTTTCCTGATCATACAGAGCCATGCGGACGAGCTGGAGACGCTGGTGAAACAGAACCTGCGTTCGCGCTTTGAGGAGATGCTGGGCGATCAGCACTACGATGAGAACCGCATCCTCTCCGAGGTTGCGGTCATGCTGGTGAAATACTCGGTGAACGAGGAGATCAAGCGTCTTGCCGTGCATCTGAAGGAGTATTTCGCCCTGCTTGCCTTGGATGAGCCGGTCGGCAAGCGCCTGGATTTTCTCTGCCAGGAGATGAACCGGGAGATCAATACCATTGGCAGCAAGAGCCAGATGGTGGAGCTCAACATCCAGGTTGTGGCCATGAAGGACAGCCTGGAGAACATTCGTGAACAAATCCGCAATATTGAGTGACGGGGGAAACGGTGCGCATTGCAATTAGTGGGAAGAGTGGCTGCGGCAATACGACGGTGAGCAAACTGGTGGCCGATGCATTGGGCTTTACGATGATCAATTTTACTTTCCGGACGCTCAGCGAGGAGAAGGGGATTGAGTTCTGGACCTTCTGCAAGCAAGCCGAGCAGACCGATGAGTACGACCTTGAGGTTGACCGGCGTCAGGTGGAGATGGCCATGGCACAGGAGCATTGTGTGCTTGGCAGTCGCTTGGCGATCTGGATGCTCAAGGATGCAGATCTCAAGATCTACCTGACGGCAAGCAGCGAGGAGCGGGCCAGAAGAATCACCGAACGGGAGGGCGGAAGCCTCTCTGAGCGGATGGAGCAGACCCAGCGCCGTGATGCGAATGACAGCAAGCGCTATCTTCGCCTCTATGGCATCGACAACAGCGACACAAGCATTGCCGACCTGGTAATCGATACCTCACAGCTCGGACCCGAGCAGGTTGCAGATCTCATCATTGCGGAGGTGCACAAGCGTGACAAACACTAGACGCCTTTGCCTGCTTCTGGTTCTCCTGGTGCTTTCTCTTGGGTCGGTGTCTGCCAAGAGCTATGTGGGTGTTTCCCAGTCGCTGGCAGCAAGCTCGGTTGAAGTGGGGTTCCTGACCAGAGGCTTCGAGCAAAATCTGGTATACTCGCTTCC
Organism: Spirochaetia bacterium; assembly: GCA_009930195.1. Taxonomy (GTDB): domain Bacteria; phylum Spirochaetota; class Spirochaetia; order Sphaerochaetales; family Sphaerochaetaceae; genus Sphaerochaeta. The sequence goes on from RZYT01000047.1 coordinate 7,179, forward strand.
CACGGTGCAGACGGATGCATCTTCCTGGATCGACAACAGCGCACTCTCGGCACACCTGCTCTACCGGTTCCACCAGTTCAATCCCCTTGTTGTGGGCGTTGGGGTGAAGACGCAGGGTGGTTGGCAGGAAGATGATTACTATGCCGTGGGCTTGGGGGGAGTGCTCAGCCTTTCCTATGAGTTCCTCGGCCGCCATGGCATGTTCTTTGCCGAGGCGTCCTACCTGCCTTGGATCTACCAGGACGGCAGTGCCTCTACTGACTATGTGGACAAGATGCTCGCCCAGTACGTGCGTCTTGGCTATCGGCATGTATTGTAAGGTCTGTACATTTTGTGGAAAAATCTTTATGCTATCAAAGTTGCAGATAGTTGTTCTGCAGACTGACAAGGAGTTATACGGTGAGCATTCCATTGAACAGCCTTATTGATTATGAGGACAATATCTACCAAATTACCTGCGTGGCAATCAAGGAAGCGAACATCCTGAGCAATCCTGGGTGTGGCGGTAAAGAGATCGAGGAGAACAATGGGAAAATCGTCAGCGAGGTTCTCACCAGAGCTCTCAAAGGTGAAATCCATTTCGAAGCCTCAGAAGAAGCCTGATTTCGGCAAACCCATCATTTTTATCTTCGGCCCGACTGGGGTCGGAAAAACAGAACTTCTGCTGGATCTCGATCCGCAGAGGTTTTCTGTTATCAATGCAGACTCAATCCAAGTGTATCGCTATCTGGACATTGGCTCAGCCAAGGCTCCCCAGTCGGTGCAAGCTGCAATCAAGCACTATCTGATCGATATCCAGGACCCGTGGCAACAGTTCTCCGTCGGTGACTTCATCGAACAGGCTGATCAGGCCTGCCGGGAACTCTGGGATGAGGGAAAGGTGCCGGTGGTGTGCGGGGGAACCGCATACTACTTCAAGCATTTTCTCTTCGGCCTGAGTGAGGCTCCTCCCAGTGATGAGCTCATCCGCAAGCATATCGCAACGCAGATTGAGGAGCAGGGAAGGGCTTGGGCCTATGAGTACCTTGAGCGAGTCGACCCCATCTCCTTTGCACGCATCCACAGTTCCGACATCTATCGGATCTCCCGCGCCCTTGAGGTTTGGGAAACCTGTGGCCGGCCGCTCTCCAGTTTCAGCATTCCCACCGAGAAACGGAATGGCATGCAACCCCTGGTCATAGGGTTGCAGCGAGAGCCTGAAGTGCTCCGCCAGCGGCTTGGGCTTCGCATCAAGATGATGTTCGATGAGGGGTTGGAGGAAGAGATACGCTCGCTGATCCGCAGGGGCGCCCAGTCCTGGTGGCCGGGTCTTCAGGGCATCGGTTACCGTGAGTTCTTCCAGGCCCGAGAGCATGGGGAGTGGTCGCGCTCCCTGATCGCCGACCAGATAGAACGAAACAGCCGCTTCTATGCGAAGCGGCAGCTCACCTTTTTCAGAAGTTTTGCAGATGCGCTCTGGAAGGATCCCTCTGACAAGCAGGAGATCCTTGACTGCATCGAGGAGTACCTCAGAACCGTTTCTGGGTAGGAACGACTAGACGTTCCAAAAATTCCACGTTCACCGCCTTGATGCCGGTAATCTCATACCAACCCCGTTTGCCCAGTTCCACACTGAACTGCTGTGTTATGCGGTAGAGGTAGATCGGCACTCCCTCAGTCGGGACCTGTTCTTCCCCTTCATCAGCGTAGGAGTAGGGGGTGTAGAGCGTTCCTGTGGCAGTGAAAGTCGTTTCATCCTGCTGCACCACCCCAAGATCGGCAACCCCATAGAGGAATGTTCCCTCCACCAGGGCCGGCTTTCCGTCGGCGATCCAACGGTTCGGGTCAACCTGGCTGTTGATGCCCTCGTAGGCCTGGCGGGTCTGCCGGGTAACAAAGAGGTTGGTCACTTCCATGGACGCAGGGTTCTTCGTGCCCTTCGCAAGGGAGGCTTCCATCTTCTGCAGATCAAGTGAGTTCTGACCTGCGTAATACTCCTCAACAACCTGCACTTGGCTCATTCCCGCAGTGTAGGGCGGGGTAAGGGCAAGCTGGATGCGGCTGGTGGTGAACCAGGCGACAGCTCCTACGCTCAGAACGACAGTGATGACAATCCATCCCTTCTTTCTCCAGAAAATCTTTCGGTTGGCACGCTTTGTCTGTGCTTCCACAAACTTCCTGCACGCTTCGATCGACAGATAGGCATCCCGCACTGGGGCTTGGTCCAAGCTTTCCAAATCCCATGCAAGCTTCTCGGTCTGCTCCAGGAAGGTGGACAGTGCTGCCTGACTCTCCTTGTTGCCTGCTGCATCCCGTTGCCGGGTGAGGCTCAGGGTGAGGGTGGTGTGGATGAAGGCCGCCGTGGACTGGGCAAGCGGGGTCTGTGCTGAGGTGATGGGCAGGGGCCTGAAGGCGTCCTCCCGCGTCAGGCGGTCGGCAAAGGGAGCAAAGCCGAGTGCTGCATAGTAGAGCAATTGTCCCATCTGGTCACAAAGGGAGAAGGGGGCGTGGATGCCATGATGCACCCACGCTGAGATATTTTGGTATCGGTCATCCTCCTCAGCGGTGGAGGAGAAGAGGTCTCCCAGGGTTTGGGGAAGTATGAGAAGCCTTCCGTCCTCGATGCCCCAGACTCTCCACAGCGGCAGGATGCCGCTGCTCAGGTCGAGGAACTCGGAACTGAGACGGGAAAGGGCATCGGCAAGACGGCGGACCCACAAGAGGGCCTTGTCGCGCTTCTTGGTTGCAATCTCTGCGAACGGGAACAACTGCAGATGGTCAAAGTAAAGGCAACGTTCTCCCTCTATGATGGAGATTCCCTTCCAGTACCAGCTTGTCAGAGTTCCCTCATCATAGAGATATCCTTTCTCTTTTTCTCCTTGCAACAGGTATGAGGGAAGCTCGACCTCTTGGGGTGCAATGGTGATGCATCGCATCAGCTCTCCTTCGATCAGATGATCAAAGGTTCGTTTCACTGGCATGTCTTTCTCCTAAGCTGGCACTGAGGTGCCAAACGTCTTTCTCTTTTCCTTCCCCAAGTACTGAAGGAGCTGGATGCTCTTGTCCTTTGCAGTACCAGCTGTTGAGCTGCCATCGCCGGATGGCCCAAGGCTGGCGTCTGATCGCTTCCAGGGAAGGAAGGTTGCAGCAACTAATCAGATGATGTTGCCCTGCTTCCCAGAGGTCGGAACCTTGGCGCAAGAGGTCTGCAAGGGTGTTCGCATGGTCGGCTGCAACATCGCTGGGAAGCAGTGCATTGGCATTGCTGCTGACGACAAACAGGGTATCGGGTTCTTTTTCGGTGATGGTACGCAGCAGGTATGCCAATTTTGCTGTCTGTTCTTTGGTGCAGGACCCTACCGCAAGGCCGAGCACGGGGGTGTCAGGCAGGTAGGAGTGGATGAAGGGAAGGGTGAGTTCAAAGGCACTCTCCTCCTCAAAATAGCTGTCCTGGAGAGCCAGATGGGGGGCATGGAGGGTTTGGAGATGCATACGCATCCCAGTGGCAAACCTGATGTGCATCCCTCCGACAACCATACCCTCTTGTGTCGGACTGAAGACAAAGGCTGGTTCGTCGCACAACAGAACCTCCTGATGGAGGGGAACAAGCACCACCACCAGTTTGCATGGAAGGCCGGAAGCAAGGGAAAAACTTGCATGCAGGGCTTCCATGCTCAGATCATAGGCTGCATGGGGACACAACAAAGCGGAAGGAAGGGTGCAGAGATGCTCAGCTGACTCCCTTGTTTGGGTTGCCTTTTCCAGTTCAGCCGGATCCTCCGGGTAGAATATCACTTGGTGGTGCGCTTCAAGCATGCTCATCCTCCAAAAGTAATCGTGCCAGACGGCTTTCGTCCAGTACAACCGACAGGTTTTTTTCCTGGGTGGGCAGTACCAGTCCGGTTTTGCCTCCTTTGGCACGTCTGAGATGCTTGACTTGCGTGTAATACAGGTCTGCCTTACCCTGGCTTTTGGCTTTGCTGAACACCAAGGCAAGATTTGCGGCATCCAGAAGGACATCGAGCGGTACGCTCTTGTTTTTCACAAACTTGATGAAGACGTATCCCCCGGGAAAATCCCTGGTATGCATCCAGTAGTCATTGCCCCGTACGTGGTGGCGCAGCAGTTCATCATTCTCCTTGGCGTTGCGTCCCACCAGGAGGGTGAACTGACCGCTTTGGATCACAAGGCCCGGGCTTTTCTGTTGCGCGCTTGTCTGGCTTGCTGTGTCGGCAAGCTCCTTCCTGAATGCGCGTATCGCCTCATCCTTTTCCAGATTTGGGTCGAGCAGGTGTTCGAAACGAAGTTGTTCGCGCAGCAGGGCTTCTCTTGCTTTTTCCACTTCGCCAAGGGCATTCTCATACGTTCCCTTCGCTTTTTGGTATTTCTCATAGTAGAGGAGGATGTTCTCCCTGGCCTTGAGCTTCTCATCGAGTTCGATGGTCAGCAGTGTCTGGGTTTCCCAGTCTTCGACTTCGACACTGGCTTTCCTTCCGTCCAGAAGATGCTGGTTGGCGCTCAGCAGGTCCGCTTTCTTTCGCCAGAGTTCATACCCTTCATGCGCCTTGAGGGTGCGCATCTGGCTGGCAAGGGTGCTGCCCAAGGTTTTCAGGACCCTGTCTCGTTTTGCCTCAACCTTGGCCAGGAGCTGTTCATACGTGAGGAGGTTGCTCTGGTTGCCGTACTCCTGCTCGATCTGGCGGTTGAACGAAAGCTCAGTTCTCTGGCGTACGGGAAAGGAGTCCTCCCGCACTTCCTGCTCTTCAGGCAGGGTGAATGTTCCCGAGCTCTGCTCCCCTCTTCCGGGTCTGCGATACAAAAGGTCCAGTATCGTATGTTCGTCGTCGGTGACAATGACGTTTGCACCCGGGCCGCTGTAGAACCGCAGAATGAGATGGAGAAGCCTGCCATGGTTGTCCAGGGTGAGCTGTACCAGGCGATCGCCGGTGGCTTGCTTGACCCCCACCACTTTCGAGCCTTCGAGATTTGCCCTGCAAAACTGGATGAATCGCTGCAATTTGGCTGTTTTTCCCCGCTGGTTGACCTGCAGGGACTCAGTGAGCATGTGCAACCTGCTGAACGGGGTGCCGAACTCCGTGTAGAGTATCCAGCGACCTGCCTGTGGATGGTAAAACTGCCAGCTCAAGGAGTGGAAGTCATGCTGCAGTGTCTGCTGAAGCGAGCTGCCGAGTAGGGGCAACTCGTCGAGGATCAGGGCAATTTCACGCCAATTGAGACTCATAGTGCTCCTTTCGTTCTTCGTATGCCGCCTTTACCCCGCCTGCCAGATAGAAAGACCCGCATACCAGGATGGCTGCCTGCTTTGGGGTCAGTGAGAATGCAAGCTCAAGCGCCTCCCCGTTGTCCTCGACCAGATGGATGTGTGCAGGTTTCATATTGGCCGCCGCTTGTTGTGCAAACAGCTCATGCAGCATGCTGATATCACTCTTCTTGTAGCTGCCGGGTTTGCTGATGATGATCGTGGAAAAGTGTTCGAGGACCAGACTCACCATATGGGTGTGGTCCTTATCTTCCAAGGCGCCGTAGATGACGGTGTTGTCCGATCCAGGGTGCAGATGGGAGAAGGAGGAGAGCAGGGATGCGAGCGAGTGATGGGTATGGGCACCGTCCACATACAGATTGGGGTCCGAACTCAGTTGTTGGAAACGCCCGGGAATCTGGTTCTTTGCAAAGGCTGGCAGAATGCGTGGGTCATACAGCCCAAGGGTTCTGAGCACCAGCAAGGCAAGTGCACTGTTTTGCGCCTGCACCTGACCACGCATGGCGAGCAGGAGTCTTTCCTTTCTGCCGTCCAGCCACTCGTAGGAGACAGCTTCTCCCTCTGTGGTTGTTTCGCTGGAGAGCGAGGTCAGCTCGTCGCCCAGCAGATGCACCCTGCTGTTCTGTTCTTGTGCCTCGGCAAGAAAGACTTCCAGAGCCTCATCCTCCTCGTATCCTATGAAGACGGGAACTCCCTGTTTGATGATCTTGCTTTTCTCCGTTGCAATCTGGGTTATGGTGTTTCCCAGAATCTTGGTGTGCTCAAGCTCGATGGGGCAGAGCACGGAGGCTTCCGGGATGATGGTATTGGTGGCGTCGAGCCGGCCTCCCAAGCCTGTCTCGATGACCGCCCACGAGCAACCTGCGGCTTTGAAGAGCAGATATGCATAGGCTGTGTACAGCTCGAAGGTGGTCGGATAGGTCTCTCCCCACTGGTCGCAGAAGGTGAAGTCCGA
>RZYT01000048.1 GCA_009930195.1 Spirochaetia bacterium
AGCCCAGGCACACAAGGAACTGATTGATGCAGCTCATGCGGCTGACTATGAACTTTACAAGGAATATAACGACGACGGGAGCATCGATCCGTTCATGTCCTACTACAACATGTCGCTGAAACGCTTCTCCGACGGCAACAGGGAGATACTCTTCGGCCGCTCGGAGAACATCGACCTCAACAACTGGTTCAGGCATCACTTGCCCAAAGGAATCGGCGGCAATGCGGGCATGGGGGTTACCCAGGAGCTGGTCGATGCCTTCTACATGAAAAACGGGATCGCACCTATCCTTGGATACAACGAGGACGGATCACCCATCATCAATACTGAGTCGGGTTACTCTGAAAGCGGCTTCTCCAACGGACCGGAAGTAAGAAAAACCAAGTGGAGAGGATCGGAGGGTCCCCAGCGTGTGGCTGGTACGGTCACACTCGACGGCACCTTCAACATGTACTGCAACCGCGAACCCCGCTTCTATGTGTCGGTGATCTTCAACGAAGCCTGGCTCGGCGTCGATAACAGAAGGGTCGAATTTCTGCAGGATGGTGGCCGCGATACCGGCTATACCTTCGATGCTCCCCAGAACGGATACAACATCCGTAAGGGGATCAGCCTGGAGACCTTTCCCCGCGAAAATCGTTTCGTCTACCGTCCCGGCATCCTTTACCGGCTGGCAGAGGCTTACCTGGGCTATGCCGAAGCGCTGAATGAAGCACAAGGACCAGTAGCGGAGGTCTATCACTATGTGAACCTGGTCAGGGAGCGTGCCGGTATACCCGACCTGCAGGAGGGACTCACGAAAGAACAGATGCGTGAGACCATCCAGCAGGAGCGCAGGGTTGAATTCAACTGTGAAGGGATACGCTTCAATGATGTCCGCCGCTGGAAGCTGGGTGAGAAATACCTGAATACCAAACTCTACGGCATGAACTTCCTGGGCAACAAGAAAAGCGACGATGAGAATGATGAGAAGGCATTCTACAAGAGGACCTTCTACAAGAACCGCTATTTCAGCAAACGGATGTACCTGTGGCCGGTACCGCAGACACAGATGGACATCAATCCCAACCTGGTGCAGGCACCGGGCTATAACTAGACGCTACATGCTTAAAGAATATGACTATGAAACTGATTAAAAACTTGTTGGGCCTCCTGCTCGTAGCCGTGGCCCTGATCTCCTGTCAGGACGAATTCTCTGTCGAACTCGCGAACCGCAAATTTGTCCGAATATCGAAACAGGCTGTTTCACTCACGGTGGGAGAAAAAATGACGCTGAAAACAACAACAGATACCCTTGGAAGCGTTTCACACGATTTCTTATGGAGCGTGGCTGATCCCTCGGTGGCAACCATCACCGCAGGGGAGGATGGAACGGCAGTCATCACGGCCACTGCCGAGGGACGTACCGTCATTCAGGTGGAATCGACCGATGGCGAACTGAAGTATTTCACCGACCTTTCGGTTACCGGTGAGCGGGTGATCAAGATTCTCGCCATTGGCAACAGCTTCTCGGAGGATGCCGTGGAGAATTATCTCCATGACTTGGCCGATGCTGCCGGATACAAGTTGTTAATCGCCAACATGTATATTGGCGGTTGCAATCTGGAGACCCACTGGAAAAATGCTTCCGGTGATCTGGCGGCTTATCAGCTGCGTACAATTTCACCCGATGGTACCAGGGGTACAATGAATGAACAAGCACTCAAGGAGGTGATTGCAGGCGAAAACTGGGACTACATAAGCTTTCAGGAGGTGAGCCAACTCTCCGGCAAGTTGGAGGGATACACCCAGTACCTACCACAACTGGTTGAATATGCCGCCGCACTGACCACCAACCCGGATGTCCGATTTATCCTTCACCAGACATGGGCCTACGCACAGGATTCGAACCACTTCGGCTTTCCTGACTATAACAGCGACCAGATGACGATGTTTCAGGCCATTGTGGAGACCGTATGGCAGGCGAAGAATCTGACCAACATCGACAGGATCATACCTTCCGGTACTGCCATTCAGAATGCCAGAACCAGCTACATCGGTGACCGCTTCACCCGCGACGGCTACCATCTGAGCCTGACAATGGGTCGCTTCACTGCTGCCTCAACCTGGTTTGAAGCGCTCTTCGGGGGCATAGCCGACAATCCGTTCATTCCCGACATGTTCTCGGTGTATGACTCACAACTGGCCAAGACTGCCGCCCTTGAAGCGGTCAGCAAGCCCACGGAGGTGACACCTCTCACCGATTTCAGGTATCCTGAACCCAACCTGTTCGAACTCACCGCACCTCTCTTTATCGACTTTGGCGGTGTTGAGTCGCCCGCACCATTCAACAATTTTCGGCATCCCAATGACCAGAAGATCATCGGACTGAAGGATATCAACGGGGCCAATTCCAACTTTGCCATGGAGGTGACTGAGAGTTTCACCGGCACACTTTCACGGGGGTTGCAAAACGTATTGGATATGCCCCGCTCTGCTTCTGAGGATATGTTCTTCAGCGACGGGAAGTTTATCCCTCAAAGCGGATTGATGCTTAGCAATCTCAACCGCAATCAGAAGTATACCCTGGTGTTCTATGGCTCCATCAACGACAACAGGACAGAAACCATGTTTGAAGTGGCGGGAGCTACCCAGGGTGTGGCCTCACTCGACAACGACAACAACCTGGGCAGACTAGCTGTAGTAGAAGGAATCCAACCGGCTGAAGATGCTACCATACAGATTAAGGTGAAGCCGGGTCCCAATAACAACCATTGGAACCTCTTCTTCGGCGTCAATGTTATGATGTTGCTACCGGAGGGGATGCCCGTGCCGGTGGAACCCAGCTCGTTCGAACTGAAGAAACCGGTCTTTGTCGATTTCGGCCAGCGAGTTGCAGGCACTCCATTCTACCTATTTGACCGGCCGACCGATGCACCCCGCTATGACCTGACAGACCAAGATGGAACCAATACCGGTTATGCCATGAGCATTACCTCCCGTTTCAGCGGTGAAAACCAGTCTGGTACCTTCACCAACCTGCTCGGTCTACCGGGTGAGGTAACGGTGGATGCTTTTTGGAGCAACCGCGACAACCCGGAGAGCCAGGTGACACTGTACAGGTTGAATCCTTCTCAACAATACCAGTTCCATTTCTTCGGATCCCGAAACGGGGTGAGCGATAATCGCGAAACCACCTATACTGTACGGGGGTTGAACGAGGGTTCCGGTTCATTGAATGCCTCCAATAACAACTCTGAAGTGGTTACCGTAAACGGCATTCAACCTTATCTAGATGGAACGGTGGATGTGGTGGTGACAGCAGGTCCCAACAACAACAACGGTGACAAATATTATTACATAAACGCAATGTTCATATCTCCCGACGGCTATCTGCTGCCTGGGATGTAAATGAAAGATTAAGAGAAACTTGCTTCCGGAAGGTTTGGCATCCTTCCGGGGCTTGAAAAAATATTTTGGGAGCGATGGCTCTTTTGGAATCTTTATTTCTTATATTTATCAGTAAATTCTATAAATTTTCAAACTAGTATGCGTCTGAAGTCAATCTGTTTTACAATGTTGGTCTGGGTAACAACATTGATGGTTTTTGCCCAGCAAAAAGAATTCAATGGCCTGGATATGAACATGGGCAATCTATACCGCCTTTCGAATGCGGAATCCCGCTCTATCAGCCCAGAAAACTTCACTGGTGAAAAAGGGAAGGGGGGCATGGCTACACCCGACCCCAATGCACCCCGCAACACCGCCAACGCTACTCATGCGTCACGCGACCTGGGTCAGGGCTGGAAGGTGAACCCCTATGTCACCATTCAGCCGGGTGAGACCTTCACCATGGCTGAGATAGAGGGTCCGGGTGCCATCCAGCATATATGGATGACCCCCACAGGCAACTGGCGTTTCTCTATCATCCGCATCTACTGGGACGATGAGACCGAACCCTCGGTAGAGGTTCCAGTAGGGCACTTCTTTGGAATGGGGTGGAATGAATATGCCCCTCTCAACTCACTGCCGGTAACGGTCAACCCTGGCAGCGCCTTCAACAGCTACTGGACCATGCCATTCCGCAAGAAAGCGCGCATCACGATGACCAATATCAACGACGAACAACCTATGAACCTCTATTATCAGATCGATTACACGCTGACTGAAGTGCCCGATGATGCAGCCTACTTTCATGCACAGTTCCGAAGAACCAAGGTCAATGCCACTTCCGATTACACAATTGTGGACGGTATCAAGGGTGAAGGACATTATGTGGGGGTCTACATGGCCTGGCAGGTCAACAACAATGGATGGTGGGGCGAAGGTGAAATCAAGTTCTTCATGGATGGAGACAAAAAGTTTCCCACGATAATTGGTACCGGAACAGAGGACTATTTCTGTGGCTCCTACAACTTCGACCGACACGGGAAATATGTACCTTACACCACTCCCTACGCTGGACTTGTTCAGGTGATATCCCCCGACTACGCCTACCGTTCCGGTCAGCGTTTCGGCATGTACCGCTGGCATGTGATGGACCCCATCCGTTTCCGGAAGGATCTGAAGATCACCATCCAGGATCTGGGATGGAGACATGGAGGCCGTTACCTGCCCCAGCAGTCGGATATCTCATCCACCGCCTTCTGGTATCAAAGCGAGCCGCATGCAACCTTCCCCGAACTGCCCTCATGGCAGGAACTCGAAGTGAACTAATCAACGTAACAATATCAATAGAATGCGTACGATCAAAACAACATTACTTATTTCCATCATACTACTTACAGGTATTACCTCCTTGCAGGGACAAAACAACCGTTTTCGCTGGAGTACCGAACTGGAACAGTTGAAAAGAGTAGATCAACTCCCTTCCTACAGAGAGCGTCAACTTATTGAACAGGAATCAAGTTACGACCGTACCGGCGGCAACAACGACGGATTCTCGGGACAATACTCCTATATCCGAAAGGAGGGAGAAAACCTGGTTCTCGCCGACTTCAAAGGACCGGGGGTGGTGAATAGGATCTGGACCCCTACCCCCACCAGTGACACGCTCCTCTTCTATTTTGACGGGGAGAAACAACCACGGCTGAAGATCTGCTTCATGGATCTCTTCAGCGGGGAGGTGTATCCCTTCGTAAAGCCGATCGTAGGAAATGAGATTGGCGGATATTTTAGCTATATCCCCATCCCATTTCAGAAATCACTCAAGATCGTATTCCAGGGCGACCATCTCATGTTCCATCAGATCCAGTACCGCAAGCTCCCAGGCATGAAGGTGGAGAGCTGGACGGGAACATTTTCACCCACCGACAGAGAATTGTTGTCGGAGGTGGCGTCATCCTGGGCCGACATCACTCCCTCCGTGGACAACTACACCGCAGGTCTGTCTGAAGATGTCAGAATGGAGGAGAAAACACTCACACTGCAACCCGGTGAGGAGGTCACCTTCTTTAAAAAGGAGGGTGCCGGCCGTATCGTCGGGTTGGAGCTTGATGGAGGCACTGCGTTCGAGGGTAACCATAAGGATGTGTTGTTGACTGCAACCTGGGACGACGAGGCGGTAGAGGCCATCTATGCCCCCGTGGCCGATCTATTCGGATATGCATATGGTAAACCGGCCATGCGAAGTATCCTGATGGGGCGGCAGGCTACCACGAACTACTGTTACCTACCGATGCCCTTTGATCGTACAGCAGTCATGAAACTGACCTACAAGAGGAGAGAGGGGGTGCAGCAGAATCCGCTGTCGGTCACCACGAGAGTCCACTACAACGACAATGGCCGCAACAGGAAACAGGAAGGTAAGCTATACACCGTTTGGAGACGCGAGAAACCGCAGCTGGGTGAGTTTTTTACCTTCCTCGAAACCAAAGGAAAGGGACACTACGTGGGTACCATTCACCAGGCACAGGGGTTACGGCCCGGCATGACCCTTTTCTTCGAAGGAGATGACACCACCTATGTGGATGGAGGCATGCGCCTGCACGGTACCGGTTCGGAAGATTACTACAATGGCGGATGGTATGCACTCCTGGACCGCTGGGACCGGGGTATCAGCATGCCGTTACATGGATCGCTCGACTACTCACTGCCGATGAATCGCACAGGGGGTTACCGTTTCTTCCTTTCCGACAAGATGCCTTTTGGAAAAGAGATCTATCACGGCATGGAACATGGGGAGGTAGGAAACAACTTCCCGGTGGATTACACCTCAGTAGCCTTCTATTACGGCGACAGACCACTGGAAAGCAGGATGGAACCGTCAGAGGCGCTGCGTGAGGTCTACCTCCCCGACACACATATCTACTACCCCCAGCTGATGGAGATCACGCTCGAAAAGGGTATCCAGGTGATCTTTGACAGAGGACTGGCCATCTCATCATTTGGCAAGGGAGCTGTCAGGGTGAAATTGAACGATGTGCCGGAAGGAAAATACCGTGTGCTGCTCAATTTTCACGAAGGGCCGAACGGGGCTGATTTCCAGGTATGGCAACGCCAAAAGCAGCTTTCAGAGTGGATCTCAACCAAACAAGAGAAGGATGGTTACCGTGAGAAGGTTCACGTGGGCGATATCCAGTTAACACCGCAGACCAATTCTATTACCCTGCACGTGAGAGACAACGGCAAAGCGAACCTGTTCGAACTCACACTGATCACGCTGGAGCGGATTGATTAATCAGAGGGATCAATGATGCGACTTTTCTTTACCCTTGCTGCATTCCTGTTTTTGTTGCTGCTCCCTTTCAAGGGGGTAGCACAGCGGATTGTTGATGAGAAGCCTTTTGTGGGTGTAACGTCTCCATTTCCCTCTGCTGTCTCTGAAGTAATTACTGACAGGCTGGGAAACGAAAAGGGAAAGCAAACAGTGACCGTTGTCAGCCCGGGAGTGATGCATGTGAAACTCACCTTTACGCTGGAAGAACCCCATCAGCAGGATGATTGGCAGATCGCGTTGACACCCGCCTTTACACCCACTTTTCACTGGGCTCCCCACCTCACCCCCACCCCGCATCATATCATCTCTCAGCATGTCTTTCGCTCTCCGGCACTGATCGTTGCAGACGATCGACAACAACTGGCACTGATACCGGACCTCGATATCATGGGTGAGGGAACGCCGGTTAGTTGGTATCTCGACCTCGATGCAGAGCAAAACAAACTGATCCTGGGGATGAGCAACAACAGGGTGGAGGACCATGTACTCTTCCGCCGTGCACCGGGAGCCTCCTATCCGGAGGGTGTGGTAGAAGTGGGTTTCTATCTTTTGAGCACCACTGTAGAGGAGGCTCTTGCAAACCCTTTTCGCAAAACGTTGGAGTTTCTTTGGGACCGTTGGGGACATAGCCTTTACAAAAATGGAAATCCATTGGAGGGGCCACTGAAACCCTACGTGGAACATACCTACAACTGGGCATTCAACAACTGGGCCGATGCAGTATGGCAGGAGTTCACGCTAAACGGCAGAAGGGTGGGTGCCCCGGCATTCATCGTAAATGTGACACAAAGCCCCAATTACCCCGGAAAGGTGAATGAAAGGGAGTTTCGTTCCATATGGAATCAGGCCTGGTTCAGTTCGCTGCGCTCGGCAAGCGGTCTCTACCGCCACGCCAGACGAAGCGGCAACGAACGGTTACTTGAGAAAGCCTTGATGACCAAAGAGCTGGCACTCTCATTCCCACAGCGTGATGGTTTTTTTTACGGACTAATTGGCACAGAGATGGAAGAGGTGGAGATAGATGGAGAGAAATACCACCGCAGTAGAGGATGGAACACCCATTACTGGGGCAACTCAAATCGAAACCCTTATAGTTGGAATCCGCGGGAGGCGCCTTTCCATATCCTGGATATGAGCTGGACCGCTCTCTTGATGCTTCGATGGTATGATGAACTCGAGGCGGATGAGCGATTGCTCCATTATGCCGAGCGATATGCTGCGGCATTGATTCCTCAGCAGCTCCCCGATGGATTCTTTCCGGCCTGGCTCGACCTGATTACTCTTCGCCCGATGCAGCATCTCAATGACTCACCTGAGACATCCCTGTCTGTTACCTTTCTCCTGAAGCTCTATGAACTGACTGGGAAGCCAGTCTACCGCACTACGGCGCTAAAGGCTTTGAATGCCGTGATTCGCGAGGTAATTCCAGCCGGAAGATGGGAGGACTTTGAAACCTACTGGTCCTGTTCCCGTTATGGAGCAGACCATCTGGTAGGGAAGAAGGTATCCCGCAACAACATGCACAAGCAGAATAACTTCTCCATCTTCTGGACGGCAGAGGCACTCCTTGAAGCCTATCGTCTTACCGGTGATAGGAGTTATCTTGACCTGGGTGAACGTACACTCGATGAGTTGCTGATGACACAGGCTTCCTGGCAACCCCCCTACATGTACGTAAAGGTGCTGGGCGGCTTTGGGGTGATGAACGCCGACGGGGAATGGAACGATTCAAGGCAAAGCCTTTTTGCAGAGCTGATCCTGCGATATGGTGCACTGCTGGAGAGAGAGGAGTACCTGGAACGGGGTATGGCAGCCCTGAAAGCCTCCTTCGTTATGATGTATGCTCCCGAAAACCCGGTAACGCGCCGGCAGTGGGAGAAAGTTCATCCCTTCTTCGGAGAAGCTGACTTCGGCTTCACGATGGAAAATTACGGACACGGGGGGAGTACCTCTCCCGAAGGGGAAGGGATGGGTGAATTTACCATTTACGATTGGGGAAATGGTGCTGCTGCGGAAGCTTACAACCGCATACTGGACCATTTTCCGGAAATGGTGGAGATGAGGTCAGAGCGATGATTGATCAAAGTATTGAAAAATATAACACAACCATAAAGAATAATATGATGAAACGAAATCTATTCACTGGCGTTGCGGCAGCTGTGCTGATAGGGGGACTCTTCAGCCTCTCCTGCACCGGTAACGGAACAAAAAAGGAAGCTATGGAAATGAACTATGAAAAAGGGACGTTCGGCTACGATCTGAACTACCTCTCGGAAAAAGACAGCCTGATCCTCCTGAAATCAGAAGATGAGAAAGCACAGGTGATCCTTTCAGCAAAATACCAGGCTAAGGTATTTACCTCCACCGCCAACGGACCGGAGGGGGAAAGCCACGGTTTTGTCAACTACAAATTCTTTGACGCTGGCATCCTTGATGAACACATGAACGGATACGGTGGAGAAAACCGTTTCTGGCTCGGTCCGGAAGGGGGACGCTACTCCGTCTATTTTGCACCGGGAACGGAGCAGGTCTATGAGAACTGGCACACCCCCAAACCAATTGATACCGAACCCTGGGAGCTTGAAACAGCCTCTGATACAGAGGCTCTCTTCACAAAGGAGATGGTAGTCACAAACTATCAGGGAACTGATCTGAAGATAGGGGTTGAACGGAGGGTCGAACTGCTCTCCAGGGAGCAAAGCAGCCGTGAGCTGGGAATCTCCCTCCCCAGTGAGATGAAGATGGTCGCCTACAGAACCGATAATCAGATCACGAACCGCAATGACTTTTCCTGGAACGAGAAGACCGGTACAGTATGTATCTGGATGCTTGACATGTTCAACCCCTCGGAGGAAGCTGTCACCATAATCCCTTACCATATAGGAAGCGAAGAGGAGCTGGGAAGCGTGGTCACTTCCGACTATTTCGGTGAGATCCCGGCTGACCGGCTGGTAGATGAGGAGGGCGTCCTTTTCTTCAAAACCGACGGAAAGGAAAGAGGAAAGCTGGGAATGAACGCCCATAGAACCAAGGGTATCGCTGCCAATTACGATCCAATCGGTGGTAGACTTACCTTGATGACCTTCTCTACTGAACCCGGTGCCACCTATCTTAACCAGGAGTGGAACCCGGAAAAGGATCCCCTGAAGGGAGATGCACTCAACGCCTACAATGATGGTCCATTGGAGGATGGTAGCATCATGGGTCCCTTCCTGGAACTGGAGAGCTGCTCTCCGGCCGCTTTCCTGGAACCGGGAGAGACGCTGGCGCACCGGCACACCCTCTATCATATTACGGGCGATCAGACAACCCTCTCCCCCATCGCGGAGCAGCTGCTCGGCGTAAGTCTGGAAACAGTAACAACCATTTTCCAATAACGAGATCATGAGCACACTGCATACTGTAAAACACCGGCTGGTGCCGGCGGGAATTGTTCTTCCCTTTATCCTTCTCACCTCCCTCTTTTTTATCTGGGCGGTGCCCAACAACATGACGGATACCATGCTGGCAGCCTTCAAGCGTATTATGAGCCTCTCAGACACGCAGACAGCCTGGATTCAGGTGGTTTGCTACCTGCTGGGTTACGGCTTCTTTGCGCTACCGGGAGCAATCTTTATCAAGAAGCATACCTACAAGTCGGGTGTTTTGCTGGGACTAGCCCTATGCATCACCGGCGGGTCCCTGTTCTATCCCGCCTTGTTGGCCAATGATCTCAACTCATTTCTCAGCTTCGGGATGTATCTGCTGGCCATCTTCGTCCTCTTTGCCGGCCTCTCGGTGCTGGAAACATCAGCCAACTCTTATGTTTACGCTTTGGGAGACCCGGAAACAGCCACCCGAAGGCTGAACTTCTCCCAGTCGTTTAACCCCTTCGGCGCGCTCACCGGTGTGCTGGTGAGCCAGGTATTCGTTCTGTCGCAGCTCAACACACTGAGTGCTGCTGAGAGAGGTATGCTTCAGCAGGTGGAGCTCACCAGGATCCAGAACCTGGAGCTGAATGCGGTTACTACAGCCTACCTTGTGCTGGCAGGGGTGATGCTGCTGCTCTTTCTGGCGATCCTCTTCACCCGCATGCCAAAGGCGCAGGATGAGGATAGACAACTCAACCTGAAAGCTACGCTGCGACGGCTTAAGAGAAACAAGAACTACGTTTGGGGCGTGGTGGCACAGTTCTTCTATGTAGGGGCACAGATCGCCGTATGGTCCTTCATCATCCGCTATGTGATGCAACAGCTCAATTTTGATGCGGTGATTGCGTCGCTTGGCCCCAATCCTTCCCCGGAAGCGATTATCGCAGCGTTGAGGAACGTTGAACCGGTGGCGGGGGGATTTTACACGCTTGCGGAGTGGCTGGGACTCGATGTACTGTTGCCCAGAACTGCCGAGCAGGCGGGTGCTACCTATTACATCCTGTCGCTGATTCTCTTCGTGCTGGGACGGTTCATCTGTACCTGGCTGATGAAGTATGTGAAACCGGTGAACTTACTCACCCTTCTGGCACTGCTGGCAATCGTCTGTTCGCTGATCGTGGTCACTGCCTCGGGATTCACCGGTGTTTATGCGCTTATGGCGATCTCCGGATGCATGTCACTCATGTTTCCCACCATCTATGGTCTCGGCTTGAAGGGGCTGGGTGAGGATACCAAGATTGGCGGCTCGGGGATGGTGATGGCGATCGCGGGTGCCGCGTTACTGACACAGATACAGGGTATTCTCTCCGACCAGTCAGGCAGCATTCGGTTTGCCTACCTGGTGCCAGCCGTAGCATTCGGAATCATAGCCTGGTACAGCCTTACTGTTGCCCGTAACAAGAAACTACAAGATCTGATTCATCACGATTAAAATGAACAACATGAAAAAACAACTGGTGATAGGAATTGACTATGGCACCGACTCCTGCCGTGCGGTGGCGGTAGATGCTGTAACAGGAAAAGAGTTGGCTGCAGAGACAGCCCTCTACCCCCGCTGGAAGAAAGAACTCTATTGCGATGCCTCTGCCAACAGCTACCGCCAGCATCCGCAGGATTACATTGACTCACTGGTGGAGGTAATTCATGGCCTGCTGATGAGGTTATCTCCTGAACAGGTGAGCCAGGTTGCAGCCATAGGTATCGATACCACCGGCAGCACCCCCTGTCTGACCGACCGAAACGGTATCCCCCTGGCACTTCTTCCCGGCTATGAAGAGGACCCCGATGCCATGTTCGTGCTTTGGAAAGACCATACCGCCATCAGCGAGGCGGCAGAGATCAACCGGCTGGCTCACGGGTGGGAGACCGACTATACATCCCGTTCGGGTGGCATTTACTCCTCCGAGTGGTTTTGGTCGAAGGCACTCCATATCCTGCGGAACAATAAACGTGTCAGACAGGATGCACATGGCCTCATAGAACATTGCGACTGGATGCCGGCAATGCTGACCGGTAACCTGTTACCGGAAAAGGTGAAGAGAAGTCGCTGTGCCGCCGGACACAAGGGTATGTGGGCTCAGGAGTGGGGAGGTTACCCCTCTGCGGCATTCCTCTCAAGACTGGATCCCCTGCTGGGTGAGTTCAGGGCGTCTTTAAGCGATGAAACCTTCACCGGTGATGCCCCGGTTGGTGAAATCACCGAAGGGTGGGCCGAGCGGCTCGGATTGCCCCCTGGTGTGGTAGTATCCTCTGGTGTTATCGATGCGC
The DNA here is from genome assembly GCA_009930195.1 of Spirochaetia bacterium. Classification (GTDB taxonomy): domain Bacteria; phylum Spirochaetota; class Spirochaetia; order Sphaerochaetales; family Sphaerochaetaceae; genus Sphaerochaeta. Next base: position 12,376 of record RZYT01000048.1, read on the forward strand.
ATGCAGGCGCGGTGGGTGCAGGTATCCGTGCGAACAGCATGGTAAAGATTATCGGTACCTCCACCTGTGATATCCTGGTCTCACCGAAAGAGGATATCGGTGACAAGCTGATCCCCGGTATCAGCGGTCAGGTTGATGGCTCGGTGATTCCCGGACTGATAGGTCTCGAAGCGGGTCAGTCAGCTTTTGGCGATATCTATGCCTGGTTCAAGGATCTCCTCGCATGGAGTGGTGCACTGCTGCCGGATGCGATGAGGGAGGAGGTGGATGACACCATCCTGTCGCGATTGAATGAGGAGGCTTCTCAATTACCTCTGCAAGAGGAGGATCCGCTCGCAGTAGACTGGTTCAATGGCCGTCGTTCTCCCTATGCTGATCAGACGATGAAAGGAGTTATCTCCGGGATCACACTGGGAACCACGCCGGCACAGCTGTTCCGGAGTCTGGTGGAGGCAACCGCCTTCGGGTCGCGAGTGATCCTGGAACATATTGCCAATGAGGGAGTCGGGGTTGATGAGGTGATTGGCGTGGGAGGTATCTCTCTGAAGTCGCCTTACGTGATGCAGACCTTGGCTGACGTGTTGGGAGTCCCCATTCGTGTAGCCCGTGCACAGCAGGCGGGCGCGCTGGGTGCTGCCATGCTTGCTGCGGTGGCAGCGGGTCTATTCAACTCGCTGCAATCGGCTACCGAGAGGATGCAGCAAGGTAACTTGAAGGTATACATCCCCAGGGCAGATCTTAAAGGGATCTATGATGCTCGGTATGGCCGCTACCGGTTGCTGGGTGATTTTTTACAGTAATACAATCCTTCTTTTTCAACAGTGATGAACTACCAGTATTATATTTTCACCCGAGGAGGGTTGGATTGAACTGTTGGAAACCAGGATAACCCAACTTGCTACAATTTGGTAACACCTTACACTATGGATACGACAGAATTATTCGGCTACCTTGCCATGACTTTTCTTGTAGTCTCTTTTCTTCCCAC
>RZYT01000280.1 GCA_009930195.1 Spirochaetia bacterium
CCTGCTCGAAGACGAGGAGGGGGTGGATACCATGCAGCAGGTCCAGGAGAAGCTGAGACGCTACTTCGATCTCTATCCAGCAGCATCCTTCTCCTTCTCGCAGATGTCCATGGGGTTGGGCAATCTCAACCCGGTTGATGTGACGGTCAAGAGTGATGACCTCAATCTTGCTGTCGCGACTGCAGAACAGATAAGGGATCTCATTGAGGAGAACCTGCCCAACATCAAGGAGATCCGGACTGATTTCAGCAAAGGCCTTCCCGAGCTGCACATCAAGATCGACCGTGAACGGGCGTATGCGTATGGACTTACCATGCAAACCATTGCCACCGAGATCAGCAACAGCGTGAACGGTATGACCGCCACCCAGCTGAAGCAGAACGGAAATGACACCGATGTGGTGGTGATGCTGCAGAAGTCCGACCGTTCCAGCGAGCTGGATCTGAAGCGTATCTTTGTGCGCAATGCTATGGGTGAGAAGATCAGCCTGGACAACCTTGCCACCTTGGAACGCTCCACAGGACCTGTGTCCATCAGTCGTGAGAATGAGATGCGGACCGTGCATGTAATCGGAGGATTGGCAGAAGGGTATGCATCCAGTCAGGCTGAGACTGACATCAAGGCGTTGCTTGCTGAGAAGCTTCCCCTGTCCGATGAGGTGTTTCTTGAGTATGGCGGTGACTTTGCCGACATGAGCCAGATGTTCAACCAGGTGATCATGATCTTCATCCTGGCTGTCATCCTGGTCTTTGGTGTCATGGCCTCGTTGTTCGAGTCCTTCCGAAACCCCTTCATCGTTCTCCTGTCCATGCCGCTTATGATGGTAGGTGTTGTAGGACTGTACCTTATCACCGGAGAGACTTTCAGCCTGATCAGCGCCATCGGTATCGTCATTCTTGCCGGTATTGTCGTTAACAACGGCATCGTGCTCATCGAGTACATCAATTTGCTGCGCAAGCGTGGGCTTCCCATCAGGCAAGCCTGCATTGAAGCGGGTGGTAACAGGCTCAAGCCGATTCTCATGACCAGCCTGACCACCATCTTCGGTATGATTCCCCTTGCTTTCTTCGGAGGACAGGGAGCAGAGCAGATCCAGCCGATCGGGCAGACCATCATCGGTGGTATGGCGATCAGCACGTTGATGACCATCTTCTTCACTCCGGTACTCTATGCCCTGTTCAACAGGGACAAGAAGAAGAAGGATGTTGAGAGCATCGAAACCTATGCAGAGGAGCTGTGAGATGAGAAGAGTGGAAATCATTGCCGCTCAGGCAATCCTTGACGATGTACTGGAAGCGTTGGATCACTATGAGATCCCGATGCAATACACCATTATCCCAACCGCTCATGGCAGAGGCAGAACGATTCCCAAACTGGGAGACGATGTATGGCCGGAGGAGAATTTCATTCTCATCATCTACTGTGAACATGGGTTGCTCACCCGCATTGAGGCAGCCCTTGAGTTGGTGAAGAAGAAGTACGACCACGAGGGAATTGGGTACTTCGTGATGTAAGGGGGATGTTTGTGAAAAGAGTAGTGCTTCTTGCGCTGTTGTTCGCTCTTTTCTTCCCACTCTCTGCAATGGCCCTGGACTTTTCTGCTCTGGAGGCAAGAACCACACTCAGTGGTGTGTTCTTGCTTCTTGATGCAGAGGAGGTGACACTCTCAAGGCAATTCGGCTATAAGGATCATGCACAAAGCCTGGGTTTTGATGAACACACCCTCTTCTGCCTTGGTTCGATCACAAAGCCTATGGTGGCTATGACGCTCCAAAATCTGGTGGATGAAAACCAACGAGTAGGGGAGTTTCTTCCCCAACTCACTACGCTTGCTCCGCTTACGATTGCATCTCTTGTGAACCACCGGACCCCATTGGTTCGTGATCTCACCGATCTTGGTCTGGTCGATCCCTATGAGGCGATCTCCCTCTCCGAGCTGGTTTCTCTGATCGATCGGAAGGGGATGGGCCAACCTGGAGGCAGGTACGCATACAGCAACGCAAATTATCAGGTATTGGCCAAAATCCTTGAGCAGAGAACCGGACAATCTTTTGCCCAGGCGATGGAAAGCAGGCTCTTTCTTCCCTTGGGCATGCGTGAGAGTCGGGCTTTGGATGAAGACATCCCGGAGGCCTTGGCACAGGGACACAGCAGAAATCTGCAGACACTGAAACCCTATCACTTTTCCACGCTGGCCGGTTCCGGCAATGTGGTAGTTACGGTAAAGGACTTGGTGCACTTCACCCAAGCGGTGCTCAACGGGTATTTTGGCGACCCCTTCACGCTTTGGGGATGGAACAGGGGAACCTTTTTCGAGAAGCTCTATCTGGAGCACACAGGACACCTTGCAAGCGGCCACGCCGCCTGCTTGCGCATCTATCCTACGGAGAAGCAGGCGGTGATCATCCTCTTGAACACAATGGAACCTGACATCACCGAACTTGCTGATGCCATGAGTGCATCACTTTTTGATATGGAGCTTCCCAGATGCAATCATGCATCAAGTGGAGACATCGAGTTTTCTCTTTTGGAGGGGCGGTACCGAAGTGAGGATGGCCAAGAGCTCTCTGTTGAGAACCGTCACGGAGTACTGACCATTCAAGGAGCAGGTATGTCGCCCATCTTCCTCAAGCATGTGGAAGGATCAATCTTCTTTGATCCTGCTCATCCACTGTATACTCATCGGTTTGTGTGGGGAAAAGGGGAAATGAGGCCGAACTATTTCTTGGAGGGCTTGGTGAAAGGAAAAATCTTTTTTCCTCTGCCGTGAACGGGCACAAAAGCACTCTTTCGCGTTTTGCAAAGCTGGAGTATACTCGTGTATCAGAAGATGAGACC
>RZYT01000281.1 GCA_009930195.1 Spirochaetia bacterium
TCGCGCTTCGGCAGTCTGGGAATCTGGATTTCCTTCCCTCTCTCCGACCTGCTCTCGGTCCTTCTGACCATCGCTTGGTTGCGCCGGGAACTGATCAGATTGCAAAAATCCTGACAGCTTTGAAATAATGTTTGACAGAAGAAAAATCCCATGCGACCATTAACCTGTAAGACAGCTTTACAGCTAAGCAGATTTGTTTCCGACAGACGTCGGAAAACCATCGACCATTGTTATACCGCTATGCGGTCCGTAGGAGGAGACAATGAAAAAAGCAATCATCACCCTTTTGATGGCAGCCCTGGTACTTCCCATGGCTTTCGCCCAAGCTTCCACCGAAGTGAAGCCCGTTGAATTGGTCTACACGATGACCGCAGTTCCCACCGATGCTCATGCCGGTGCCATGCGTGTCTTCAAGGAGACCGTCGAGAAAGCCTCTGGTGGCCAGATCAAGGTGCTCACCTATGATTCCGCCTCCCTCTTCAAGCAGGAGCAGGAAGTTTCTGCAGTCAAGAGCGGTCAGGCCGACATGACTGCCACTTCCGCTTCCTGGCTCACCGATGGCAGCCCCTGGGTATCGATGTTCACCGCCGGTTACATCTTCAAGAGCTACGACCACATGACCGGCGTACTCAACGGCCCGGTAGGACAGGAAGTGTTCGACCGCATCGCCAAGGAACAGGGAATCCGCCCCCTCGGCGCACAGTATCTGGGAACCAGACAGCTCAACCTGGTTGAGGACAGGGAGATCAAGACACCGGCCGACCTCAAGGGCGTGAACCTGAGAATGCCGAACTCCGACTCCTGGATTTTCCTGGGCAAGGCACTGGGTGCCAACCCGACCCCGATCTCCTATACCGAGCTCTACATGGCTCTGCAGACGAAGACCGTCGACGGACAGGACAACCCGCTTCCGTCCACCAAGAATGCAAAGTTCTATGAGGTCACCAAGTCCATCACCATCACCAACCACCTGGTTGACTCCGTATGGCCCGCCATCAACGAAGCAAAGTGGCAGTCCCTCACCGAGCAGCAGAAAGCTTGGGTGATGGAAGGCGTAAAGGCCGGCATCGAGTATTGCGACACCACCAACCTCAAGGCAGAGGCAGAGCTGGTCGACTTCTTCAAGAATGCCGGCATGAAGATCTACTATGCAGATCTGGATGCCTTCTCCGAACATGTACTGGCACAGTACCTGGCCAGCCCCTATGCCAAGAGCTGGGACAAGGCTATGTTCGAGAAAGTCCAGGCAGCTGGCAAGTAAGTGCAATCCTGAAGCCCGGGGCTGTGCTGCCCCGGGTTTCTTCTCGTATTCACAGCGGAGGCCGTCCCCTATGAAAAAAGTATTGTTGGTCCTACGGGATGTCATGGAAGTCTACCTTCCCATCATCTCCTTCGTCTTCCTGTTTCTGGCATTCATCCTGCAGGTATTCTTCCGGTATGTGGTCAACCACCCGCTTACCTGGACCCAGGATGTGATTGTCATCGGTTTCTGCTGGTCGGTCATCCTTGGTGCCTGCTACACAATGCGCCGCAAGGGACACGTACAGTTCACCATGCTCTATGAAGCCTACAGCCCCAAGATTGCAGCCTGGGCTCGCTTGTTGGGAAACCTCCTGATCATCGGCACCTTTGCCGTCATGGTCGTTCCCTCCTTCAAGTATGCGTTTTTCCTCGGATTCCAGAAGACCCCGGTCCTGCGGGTCTCCTACACCTGGATTTTCCTCCCCTTCACCTACTTTCTGCTCTCCATCATCGGCTATACGATCAAGCCGGTCATCGAGGACTGGAAGGTGATCACCGGCAAGCTGGATGATGCCTTCGACCATCGCTATGACCCGTTGCTTGGGGAGGTAAAGAGATGAGTTTTCCCCTCTTCATTACCCTGTTTGTCTTCATCCTGATCTTCATACTCAGGATGCCCATTGCCTTGGGCATGCTCGCCTCGGCTGCATGCTACCTTCTGGTGAAGGGTGCTGACCTGAGCCTGGTCGTGAACCAGGTCATGAATACCTACTATACCAACTATGTCATCATTGCCGTTCCCCTCTTCATCTTCACTGCAAACGTGATGAACTCGGGAAAGGTAACCGATATGATCTTCAAGTTCTCAGGCGGCCTGACCGGAAGGATGCGGGGAGCCTTGGGACAGGTGAACGTCCTCGCCTCGCTGATCTTCAGCGGCATGACCGGTTCTGCCATTGCCGATGCAGCCGGGCTGGGCAAGATTGAGATCCAAGCCATGAAGGATGATGGGTATGACCCTGAGTTCAGCTGCGCCATCACCGCAGCCTCTGCAACCATCGGTCCCATCTTCCCCCCGTCCATCCCCTTGGTCATCTACGCGATGCTCTCCAGCACCTCCGTGGGTGCACTCTTCATGGGTGGCATGGTACCGGCCATCCTGCTGGCACTCTTTTTGATGATCTACGTGGCGGTGGTTGCCAAGAAGCGCAACTATCCCCGTGGCGAGAAGATTGTCTGGAAGGTCTTCCTGCTCTTCACCCTCAAGGCTCTTCCCGCCTTGCTCACCCCCATCATTCTTTTGGTAGGCATCTACACCGGGGTGATGACACCCACTGAAGCGGGTGCCATCGCAGGGCTCTATGCAATGCTCGTGTCGGTGTTTGCCTACAGGGCAATGGGATGGAAGGACCTCTTCGAGGTGGTGAAGACCACCATCAAGGATGTGGGGGCAACCAGCATCATGATCGGGGCGGCCACCATCATCAGCTACATTGTTGCCCGCGAGCAGTTGGCTGCAAACATCGGGAATTGGATCTTGGGATTCACCTCAAGCAAGTGGACCTTCATGCTGCTGGTGAACATCGTCAT
>RZYT01000282.1 GCA_009930195.1 Spirochaetia bacterium
CCCAGTGAGCCTACCAGTTTTAAGAAATCAATGATTCCGTACTCCATTTTCCAAATTTTTACATAAAAGAGTCTACAAACTTAAAAAAAATAAGTGAGAATGGTGATAGTGAGATTCAAAAAAAAGAGGATACACCTCCCACTATTTGGGTAGGGTGTATCCTCCAACGCCATGAAATATCTATTGCCCCTTACAGGCCAAGCACCTCATAACCGGCAAGCTGTTTCGACAAAGCATAAGCAATACCGTTCTCAACCACCTCAATTTGTGGGGGAAGCTGGCTGCGATCCACTTTTTGACCGTTCACTGAGAAGCCGCAGGCTTTCACCTTCAGATTGGTATCGGCAATTGCTTGCAGGATTGGTTCCATCACTTCTGGCCTGGTCAGTTCAGTGACTGTCTGGCCGCATATCACCACCTCCATGCTGTTGAAGTGGTACATTTCATCCTGTTGCATCAGGCTTACCGCATGAGCGATAGCTCTGATCTGTTGTACATTGCTGGTCAGGGTCAGGTAGTCTTTTTTCTTCACTTCGGCTGTCTCAGCAACTGCCATCGGCTCATTATTTTGCTCAGCTGTCTGTGTGCATGCTGCCAGCAAGAGGGCGGAAACAGCCATGATCATCATCTTATTTATTTTCATCATAATCTTTTGTCTTATAATTGTTCGTTTGTTTTGTTCTTCTTCTCATTTCCAGAACTCTCAAATTCTCAAATTTTCAAATCGACGGATTCACCGGAACTGATAATGGGTACCCGGCAGGGAGGAGAAGGTAAAGGGTCCCTGGTCGGTGGCGATTGCCCTTCCGTCGAGGGATGGCTTTACGGGTGAGAAGCGCTCCAGGTACTCCAACACCGCATCATGCATGGTGAAAGGTTGCGTCTCCACATCCTCTACATCACGCATGCGGCAGAGCATATCCTCCGGATCTCCCTCACGGGTGCAAGCCGAGATGGTGTAAATCCGCCCGGGCTCCAGTGGTTCGCCATTGATCCGCACCGACTCCACACGACTTCCTTTTTCAGCGGTGCTGTTGAACTTCACCTCCATGCCGGAAAAACGGACGAACCAACCGCCGAACCGTTCGGTCGGATTCTCTGCAAAGACGTTGTGGGCCTCCTTCTCCAGCCACTCCATCAGCTGGCTCCCCCTCACCTTGCCGGTCTTCACGTAATCATCGATGGGAAGCATGTTCCAGATGTCGTTGCGGGTGATGGGGGCAGGATTGCCCTGTTGTGGCACGATGGGATTGCCGAAGCGGAAACCATTGGAGAAGGAGATATCCACCCCTGTCTTCCACCGCATGGCATCGGTGATCATGTTGTCCATCGCATTTTCCACCACCAGGTAACGGTAGATTGGTTCGGCTGTTGAGCCTACCACTCTCTCCAGCTCAGCACTGTAGGGTGCTTTCTTCTCATCGATCAGCGCCTGTAGCTCTTTGTCGGCAGGATACCGAAGCGGGTCTGTTTCGATCAACTCATATTGATCCTCCACCAGCCGGCCCTGTTCGAAATGGAGCGTAAGCTTGCCCACGAAGGAGCCGAAGGCGCCCGGCTCCACCACCTTGGCATACTTACCCTCAATGGGCTTGCGCACCCGTTCATGGGTGTCGTTGCCGAAGATGTAATCGGCATGCCGGCTGATGGGGTTGTTGGCCAGCGCCACCTGCTTGGCCAATCCTATATGGGTAAGCAGGATCACGAAATCAGCCCGCTCATCGAACTTCACCTTCCGGATAACCTCCTCCACGCTGTTATCCAGGTCGTTGAAGAGAATTCCATCGCTGTAACTGGGCGCTTGCCGGAATGGGATGTCCGGGTCGTTGATGCCCACGAACCCGATCCGGATACCGTCGATCTCCCTGATCCAGTAGGGGGGGAAGAGCTGTTTTCCGCTCTCCTCATGACGCATGTTCTGCGCGATCACGTTGGTATGGTAGTTGTTCATCACCTCCATCATGATCTCCTTGCCGTAGACCACCTCCCAGTTGCCGGGCAGCAGCAGGTCATAGTTCATCTGCCGGACAATATCGGGAAAGATTTTGCCTTTTGAGGCGGCGGCGTAACCGCTCCCCTGAATCAGGTCACCCCCGTCCACGATGATGGTACGACCGGGATTGGCTGCCCGCTCCTCCTCGAAGATGGTTTTGATGACAGCCATCCCTCCCCGTTCACGGAAAACCGCTTTTCCGTTTTCCACGAAAAGCTCCTGGTGCGTGTCCAGTTGCCCGTGGATGTCGGCTGTCTGAAGGATGGTGATGGTGGTGCGCTCGTTCATTGTTCTGTTCTCATTGTCTATTGTAGCTGCCTCTACTGTGACAAACATGGTTGACACAGCAAGTGCAATGAATAATATCTTTTGCATTGTTGTTTTTTTTCGGGTGAAAAATGAATTGTCTGTAAATGTGTGGATGTGGAGCCGTTAAGCCCTGGGCGGACGCCCTGCATCCTCAAACCAGACATCTTCCCGATGGAATGTGTAGCAGGTAAAGTGAAAAGGAGTTGGGTTGAGCAAGGAATGGTAAGGTGCCAGTAACTGTGGTTCTGCAAAGGTGCAGAACTTGGTGAGTTGCAGTCGCAGGCTCTCAGTCTGGTCACCGGCAGCATGAAAGAAACCCTGGTCGGTATCACCCTGGTTTTTCTGCGCCCTCTTACAACTTCTTGTGAGGGTAACCGTCGACTGATCACCTTTCCTTATCATGTCCCAGGCATGCAGTTCGCTTGCCGTGAGGCTAATCAGGAAGGTGATCAGTAAACCTATGGTGATGCTCTTTTTTCTCAGCAAAACAGTTTCTTTCGTTTGTTGTTTCTCTACACTTAACAAGAGT
>RZYT01000283.1 GCA_009930195.1 Spirochaetia bacterium
TCTTCTGGGCCAGCGTGATCAGCTTCGGATCGACAGAGTTAAGCAATAAGCTCACAGGGCGCCTCCTCAAGTTTCCGCATTTCCAGCATAACAGGGAAAGTGGGAAACGGAAATGAGGAATGCCCTTTATCCTTGTTTTTTGGGAGAAGACCCTTGCTTGTCAAAGAATTGGACGTTCAGGCTCGAGACCTTCAGATGGTCGGACATTGCCTTGTGCACCGCTTCAGGGTCACGCGTCTGGAGTGCTTGGAATATCTGGCGATGGCGGGCGATGGCATCCTCGATGCCTCCTTCGACCAGGATCCCTTTGCCCATGTAATCGCGAAGCAGAGAGGTGAGGACTCCGATGAACATGGTCAGCAACTCGTTCCCTGCAGCTTGGGCGATGGCCAGGTGGAACTGCTCGTCCAGCTTGACACGCTCTTTCAGGGGGAGGGTCTTGTCCTCGAACTTGGAGAGGATGGCATCCATCTGTTTCAGTTCCTCGTCTGTGATTTTCTGTACAGCCAGATCCACGCTGGAAAGCTCCAGGATCTCGCGGACCTGGGTAAGATCCTCGTTGTGGATCCGGTCGACCTGCATGATGCGGTTCACCGCATTCATGACCGTATCCGTCTCAGGACGGGTGATGTAGGCCCCGCTTCCGTTCTTCAGGGTAATAAGGCCGCGTTCCTGCAGGAGTTTCATGGCTTCCCTGATGATCGGGCGGCTGACATTGTACTGCTTGGCCAGCTTCATCTCCGAAGGAAGTTTTTCGGCAACCCGACTGGTGGGCGAGGAGAGAATGACCTCTTCCAGATGGTCAGCAACCTGCTGGCTGAGATTCGTTCGGGAAAGTGAGATGTGAGAGATATCCATGAAAACCTCCTTGCCGTCGTCGAGCATATCGGATTTTGCCATTTCCATCTACCTTCCGACCAAGGAGAACACGCGCTGTGAGCCTTGGTACAGGAAGGAGATGTCATCCCCGGTACTCAGAAAATCGACGCCCATCTCCTGGTAGGTACGGATGGTCCGTTCATCAGGTCCTATGGATACTCCCACGGGTTTTCCTGCACGCTTTGCAGCTGCAACAATCGTACGTGATAGCTCAAGTACCTCTGGATGCAAACTGTCCCCCAGTCTCCCGATTGAGGCGGAGAGGTCATTGGGGCCGATGATGATGGCATCCAGCCCCTCAAGACTCAGGATGGCGTCGATATGCCGTACCGCATTGATGTGCTCGATCTGGATGATGCGGACAAAACTTTCCTCACTCTGTGCAAGGTAGTGGCCGGTCTCCTCACTGTTGTAGGCGATGGCCCGCCGAGGGCCAAAGCCGCGCGTCCCCTTGGGAGGATAGAGGCAAAGCTCAAGGGCTCGCTTCGCTTCCACCTCATCCATGACCATCGGCAGGATGATGCCATCGATACCCATCTCCAGCACCCACTTGATGCTCTCGATGGCAGTGCTGGTCACCCGGACAAAGGCTGCAGAACCCCCGGCATTGGCAGCGATGATATGCATCAACAGGTTCTGCTTGTCAAATGGACCGTGCTCTGCATCGATCCAGATGAAGTCGTACCCGTAGCGTGCCATCGCTTCGGTAATTGCAGGGTCATTGAAAAAGACATGGCCTCCAAGCAGGTTCCCCTCGTTCAGCCGCTTTCTCAGCTCCGGTCCCCTGTTCATTGCTTCAACCCCAATTTGGCTCTCATTGCCTGTTCCATCCGGATCAGGCTGGCGATCTCATGGCGGCCATTCTCATTGAGTAGGGAGATCGACTTGGAGCGGGTGACCAGGCTCATGGGAATATCGGTGAGGTTGTAGTGGTACTTTGCATTCACCGGATAGGAGCGTGCCTCGCTCACCCCGGCGATGGTCAAAAAGTCACTGACTTCCCGGGCAAGGGCCTCGTTCTCACGGAAGTGCTCATACAGCCACTTGTAGATGTCGATGTGGAAGTTGGCCATCACCCCGTTGTAGCCATGGTAGCCTGCAATCCAGGAGTCGAGAACGGTGGCGGTATTTGCATTGAAGAGGGCAAGGTTCGTTCCCTTGACCAGCTCAACCCTGCGTTTCTCAATCTCCAGGGAGCAGGAGACATCCTTGAGGAAGACCAGCTTGTCCTCCTTGGCGGCCCAAGAGAGGAACTCGTCATCAAGCAGTCTCAGGTAGGGGTAGGGACACTCATAGAGGCCGAAGGTGACCGAAGGAAGCTGGGCGAAGATGTCCTGTGCATTCGCATTGAAGACATCGGCTCCCTCATCCTGTTTGGCCATCCGGTTGGAAACAAGCACCACCGCATTGACCCCGGTCTCGGCCATTGCACCAAGCTCGGCAATCTGCTTTGCATGGTCGTCACTGGTGTGCCCGCTTGCAATGACCTTCACCCTTCCTGCCGCCGCTTCCACCACAGCCTTGGCGATATCGAGCTTCTCCTGTTCGGAGAGAAAGAACATCTCGCTGGACTGGCAAACGGCAAAGATGCCGTCGCAGCCGCGGTCGATGTACCAGTCGGTGAGTTTGCGGACCCCTGCAAAGTCCACCTTGTTGTCTTCGGTGAACGGGGTGATCATGGTCGGCCAACAGCCGTAATATCGTTCTTGCATGGTAACTGCTCCTTAGATGAGGCCTGCCGCCCTGGGCAGGAAGAGGGTGACTTCAGGGATGTAGGTGATGATGACCAGGACGATCAGCATGACCACCAAGGGCCAGATGATCTCCTTCATGACACCCTTGAGCGGGGTTCCCGAGATGCCGCTGGTGATGAACAGGAGCATGCCGAAAGGCGGCGTGGAGAGGCCGACCATCATGTTGAAGGTGACCACCAGACCGAAGTGGATCAT
>RZYT01000049.1 GCA_009930195.1 Spirochaetia bacterium
TTCCTCGTTCTGTGTCTGGACAATTGAAGTAAGGTTGAGCACCAGCGCAGCCAGTTCATCCGGCTGCATTTTTACTAGATCTTCTTTCCTTAACTTCTTCTCTATCATGGAGTAATGATAGCACATAACGAAGTTTTGCTCAATGGTTCTGGAAGAATTATTGCCTTTTGGGCCATCATCTTAGCCTACATACCTCGGGCTGAGAACCGGGAACCTCCTGAAGACATCATAGCCCTTGAGCAACAACAGAAGGTCGGAGATTTCTATCTGCATAGCTTCTTCTTCCGTATTCGGCCACTTGAATGACGAACCGCATTCGAGCCGCTTGATGATCTCAATCCAGCCGTTGCGGTTCCAAACGATGGCCTTGATTGTTCGCTTCGTTCCGCCGCAGAACAGGAATACCGCCTTGGAAAAGGGTTCAAGCTTCATCTCGTATTGCACGATGAGTGCCAGCGAAGGCGAACATTTGCGCATATCGGTTGCCCCGGGCTTAACGTAAAAATCATAATCCTCAAACCGTATTTCCATCTTATGCCTCCGGACTAGAGCATAGAGGTTCTCAGATTGATTTTGAATCGTGATTTATAGTGCGCTTACCCCTCAGCAAGCAGTAGCTTGGTTGCTGTGATGGTGAGGTGGGGTAGAGTGCAAGAAAAGGGCGTCCCTTGCAGGACGCCAGAAATGAGGGGGGGAAGGTTATTCGCCTTTCTCGTCCTGAATCTCTTTTCTGCGTTCCTTACAAAGTTTGGCAATTTCAGCGAGTGCCTTGCGGGCTCTGGCTGCTGATACTTTTACACCTTTCTCAGTGAACTTCTGGTTCTCAGCAAGATAGGTTTCATACTGCATGACAATCTGCTCGTGAATAGTCATTGAATCCTCCATGTATCTAGGTTAGCCTATTTTACCACGCTTTTACTCATGCGCAAGGGAAAAACCTGCAAATAACGCGTTAAAATAGGGATTTTTACGGTAAAACCCGTCCTTTCCAGATAAAACCGCGACCGGTGGAGCGTAAGTATGCCCCATGCAGGTACATCAGCACTACCAAGAAGATGGTAACATGACCAAGCATAGCCACAGGAGTGCTGAATGCAAAACGCTTTGCGGCCCAAGCCCAGGAAGCCCAAAGCGTGAGGGATCCCAAGAACAACCAGAGTGCCGGAAGCAGGTATGCAGTGTTTGAAAATGAGAGGATGGCAAGGCCCAAGGTCAGCAGTGGAGCAACTGCAAGAGCCAACAGTACGATGACGATGAGCAGAATCATCAGAAAGCCGATGAGCCCCCTCTTCACGACACCGTTGATGGAACGCTCCAAACCGCTGAAGGCTCCTTTGAAGGTTGGAAACATCTCGCACTCGACCACATCCGTCATGGGAGCGAACATCTGCTTGAACCCTTTGCGGGCAAAAGCTCTGGCAAGTGTTACATCATCACAGATTTCCGTACACAGGGACGAAAATCCTCCGATTGCATCCAGTGCCTCCTTTTTGAGCAGCATGTACTGGCCGATGGCCATGGAGAAGAGCGGCAACTGCAGGCGCTCCTGCAAGGCGAAGGGAACGAAGAGGGTGGGGTTGAACAGCATGGCACTCACCAGCAGTCCGATGCCCAGGCTCTTGGTCTGTTGTTTCGGATATCCGCTGAGCAAGGCAGCGTTCCTCTGGCTGAGCAGGGACATGCCATAGGCAATGGAGTCCTGCTTGTGCACCGTGTCTGCATCGGTGAAAAAGAGGTAGGTGCCGTTGCTCTGCCGAAACAGTTGCTCCATAGCCCAGAGCTTTCCTCTCCATCCTTCCTGCAAGGCACGGCCGGTGATCAGATGGAGGCGGCTGTCCTCGGCTTCCAGCTTGCGAACGATGGCGGCAGTATTGTCCTCTGAGTTGTCATCGAGCACAAGGATCTCCAGATGTGCATAGCTTTGGGCCATGAGTGAGCGAAGGCATGCCTCAATGGTTGCTTCCTCATTGCGTGCAGGTACTGCTATGGTGACAAGCTCTTTGCTGGTGTGCTTTTCCCAGTGTTTGGAGAGGGAACGAAAGTAGAGCAGATTCGATGTGGTGAGCACCAGTGAGTAGATCCCAATGAAGGCGATGATAGAGGAGAGGATGAGCATCATAGCTTCTCCTCCACTTCAGAGAGGTACCCATCGATTGCCGGGTCGAAGGAGTACAGCGCCTTTGCTGCAAGAAAGTACTGCTTGGCTGTCTCCCACTCCTTGCGTTTCATGGCCACCACTCCTATTCCGCTGTATATGCTTGCCCTGTCCCATGTGGATAGCTGTGACCCCGCTTCCTCCAGGAGAAGCAGGTACAACGAGAGAGCCTTGTCCACATCGCCTCCTGCAAATGCGGGGGCATACACGAGACTGTTTGCCTTGGCAAGGACTGCTGCTATCTGATCGGGAAAGGCTTTGTATGCCTCTTTGATGGCTGCGCTGCTGCGGATTCCCTTGGAGAGATTGCGGGGATTGACCAGGTAGTGGATACCATCGATTTCACCGCAGAGCATCACGTGATAAAACCCATCCTCATCCAGGTTGGAGAGTTCTCTCTCAGCTTCCGCCAGAAGAGACAGGGCTTGTTCCTTGTTTGCATCCTTCTGTTCGGCATACAGGCGTGCAAGGATGACAGAGCTGCGGATGAACAGGACCGATGCCTGCTCATCCGAAAGGTCGAGGGAAGTGAAGCGCTCCTGCATCGCTTTTGCTTTCCTTGCATCCCCGTCATGCTTCGCTGCATCCAAAAATGCCTGATAGGAGGGAAGGGGGGAAAGGAAGGCAAAGTCGTCTGCAAAATCCTTCGCCCACAGAGCGGGCGTGAAAAGGAGGAGCAGTCCGAGCAGCACTACCGTTTTTCGCATAGCCTATTTAACCATAGTTTCACGACGGATGATACTGCCCTTTTTCAGATGTTTGTCGGTCTTCAGGTATTGGATCTTGCCGTGGTCCGCCTGAGCGATGACCTGCATCTGTGCATCAAGGAGGGTAAAGCTGTCATCCTGGATGAACGGGGTATCGGGCTCGATGAACTGCAGCGTCATGCCGCTTCGGATCTGGTTCTTCAGGTCCAGGGCGTAGATGCCGCTCTCCACCTCTTCTCCGATGTAGCCGCAAAAGAGGTACTGCCTCAGGTAGCCGAGCTCTGTGCTCTTGTCGATGCTGCTTCCCATGGTTGGGTCCACCGGCCCGTGCCCGAAGAAAAAACCGGTTGAGTACTCACGGTGGCTGATGTTGAAGAGGTCGCTGCGGTACGCTTTCCAGTCGAGGTGCTCATCGCTGAGGGCGTCGAGGGCCTTTCGGTAGGCACGGCTCACCACTGCAACGTAATAGGAGCTTTTCATCCTACCCTCAATCTTCAGCGAATCGATGCCTGCATCAACCAACTCCTTGAGGTGGTCTATCATGCACAGGTCTTTCGAACTGAGGATGGTGGTGTAGCCATCTTCCTCAGCAATGGGGTAGTAGACCCCTTTGCGCTGTTCTTCCTCAAGGGCAAGTTCACCACTGGCCAAAACGCGACTCAGCTCATCGGTGGCCGCAAGGCGATAGTTCCAACGACAAGTATGACTGCAGTCACCCTGGTTTGCGCTCCTTCCCGCCAGATGGCTGGAGAGCAGGCAGCGCCCGCTGTAGGCCATGCACATGGCTCCATGGACAAAGACCTCGAGCTCGAGGTCGGGATTGGCATCCTTGATGCGACGGATGTCGTCCAAGGGGGTCTCCCTTCCCAGGATTACCCGGGAGAAGCCCATCCTGTGGTACATGCGGGCACTGGATGAGTTGGTGCAACTGGCTTGGGTGGAGAGGTGCAGTTCCACCTCCGGTCCCAAGGCATCCTGAAGGAGGGGAACAAGTCCGATGTCGCTGATGATGTAGGCATCAAACGGCCAGGTCCTGATGGTTTCCAGCTCTTGGGAGAGTGAAGCGAGCTTCTGCTCGCCAAAGAGCATGTTCAGCGTGCAGAAGAGGCGTTTGCCGCTCTGCATCTTGAGAAGACGGACCTGATCCAGGTCCGCCTCGGAAAAATTCCCTGCATTCGATCGGAGGGAGAAGTCGGAAAGCCCGAGATAGGCTGCGTCAGCACCATACGCAAATGCCAGACGCAGCTTCTCAAGATTTCCTGCCGGACTGAGCAGCTCAATGCTCACGAAGAGCCTCCCTGACCGCCTGGGCAACTGCAGCGCTGATGGCGGCAATCTCCTCTTTGCCATTCGGCGAAAGGGGAGCAAGTTTCTCCATCTGGGGCCTGTCAGCGTCCTCGGGGAATGCATAGGAGAGCACCTGCTCGATGGTCCCGACCAAATGGAACGTGATGCCTTCCTTGACCTTGTCATCCAGCTTGTCGAGATCGCGCTTGTTGTACTGAGGGATCAGGATCGTTTCGATCTTGTTCCTCCTTGCAGCAAGGACTTTCTCCTTCAGACCGCCGATCGGCATGACCTTTCCCTTGAGCGTAAGCTCTCCGGTCATCGCCATATTCTGAGCCATAACCTGGCCGGTTATCAGCGAATAGAGGGCAACGGTCATGGTGATGCCGGCAGACGGGCCGTCCTTCGGGGTCGCCCCTTCAGGGACGTGGAGGTGTACGGCGTTCTGTTCAAACCAGGAAGGTTCGATCTTGCGCTCCAGCGCATGGGCCTT
The DNA here is from genome assembly GCA_009930195.1 of Spirochaetia bacterium. Taxonomy (GTDB): domain Bacteria; phylum Spirochaetota; class Spirochaetia; order Sphaerochaetales; family Sphaerochaetaceae; genus Sphaerochaeta. Next base: position 4,643 of record RZYT01000049.1, read on the forward strand.
GATCCAGGTATAGGCGATGCTCACCGATTCCTGCATGACCTCACCCAGTTGTCCGGTCAGTTTGACCTCGCCCTTGCCGGGGGTATTCTGTGCCTCGATGATCAGGGTGTCGCCACCCATGCTGGTCCAGGCAAGCCCGATGGCGGTCCCCGGCCTGTCGGCCTTCACGATCTCATCCTCGGCAAAGATGGGCTCCCCGAGATACTCGCTCAGCTTCTTCTCATCGATGACCACAGGCACGTCCGTCTGTGGGTTCTCCATCAGGAGCAAGGCAACCTTGCGGTTGATCTTGTGCAGCGACTTCTCGAAGTTTCTCACCCCGGCTTCCCTGGCGTACTCATCGGCGATCTTGCGAAGGATGGCTGCAGAGTATTTGATTTCGTTCTTGGCAAGGCCATGCTTCTCCATCGACTTGGGTACGAGGTACTTTTTGCCGATGGCAAGCTTCTCCTCGCTGGTGTAGCCGGAGAGCTGGATGATCTCCATACGGTCAAGCAAGGGGCGCGGGATGGTATCCAGCGTATTTGCCGTACAGATGAAGAGCACCTCGCTCACATCGAAGGGGATGTCCAGGTACGTGTCACGGAAGGTGGAGTTCTGCTCGGGGTCAAGCACCTCAAGCAGGGCACTGGCGGGGTCGCCTTGGTAGGAGACCCCCATCTTGTCGATCTCATCGATCAAAAAGACCGGGTTCTTCACCTTGGTGATTCTCAGCCCCTGGATGATCTTGCCGGGCATTGCCCCGATGTAGGTCCTTCTGTGGCCCTTGATCTCGCTCTCATCATTCATGCCGCCGACGGAGAAGCGGAAGTACTGCTTCTTCAGCGCCCTGGCGATGGAGATGCCCACGCTGGTCTTGCCGACACCCGGAGGGCCGACCAGACAGATGATTGAGCCTTTGGTGTCCTGCTTCTTCTTGCGTACGGCAAGGAACTCCAGGATACGGTCCTTCACATCCTTCATGCCATAGTGGTCACGCTCGAGAATCTTGCGTGCACTGTCAATGCTGAAGTTCTCGGCCTTGGGCTCCTTCCAGGGAAGATCGCTGATGATCTCAAGGTAGGTGCGGCTGATGGAGTACTCGGGGCTGGACGGATCCATGGCCTCAAGGCGGCTCATTTCGCGGTCGACCGTCTCCTGCGCTTCGGCAGGGAGCGGTAGATTCTTGAATTTGGCCTTGAGCCGGTTGATCAGCTCAACCTTGGGGTTGGTCGTCATACCCAGCTCCTGCTGGATGGATTTGAGTTCCTCCCGCAGGAAGTAGTCGCGTTGGTTCTTCTCGATCTTCTGGTTCACCCTTGCCTGGATCTTTGCCTGGACCTGGGCGATGTTCTGCTCGTTCTTGATGAAGACCAGCACCTTCTCGATCCTGCGGCGGACCACCAGCGTTTCCAGGATTGCCTGCTGTTGCTTGCGATCCACATTGAGGATGCTTGCAATGAAATCCGCAAGTTTTCCCGGGTGGTCGATGTTGACCATGTTCAGCCGCATCTCCTCACTGAAGAGCTGGTTGTTCTTGGTCAGCATTTTCATTTCGCTGAGCAGCAGACGGGTCCAGGCCCTGAGTTCCTCCTGCTCATCCTCGATGTCCTCAAGGTACTGCACCTCAGCCACCAGATAGGGGCCGGAGGGGTAGTACTGCTTGGTTTCAAACCGCTTGAGGGTGGAGATGAAGATGCTTATCCCCCCATCAGGGAGCTTGATCTTCTTGACTATCTTGGCAACCGTTCCCACGCTGTAAAGGTTCTGGGCGGAGTATTCCTCATTCTCTGTCTCATCCTTGACCAGAAGGAGACCGAGAAACCCGCCATGCTTGATGGCCTGGTTCACGATCTCGACATCCTGGTTGTCGGTGATCATCAGGGGAGTAAACAGTCCGGGGAACACAGGGTTCCCGGTGACTGGGAGAATAAACAGATTATTGGGAAGCAGTTGCTCGATCGGCATCAGTTCCTGTTCAGACATAGCGCCTCCAAATGACAAATTCGTTCGGACAAGCAGTGCACTTGTCCGAACCAAAGGTAATCAATCTTTTTCCCAAAGGAAAGGGACTAGCGTTCCTTCTTCAGCCATTGTACCCCAAGATAACAGAAAGGGGTATCAATGAGGGCGAAGAGTACCTTGAAAAGCCAGTAGGGGATGATCAGGGAGAAGACATAAGCTGCCGTGAACGTTGGTGTCATGTGGTAGAAGGCGATGAACATGAAGATGACCGTATCAATGAACTGGCTGGTCATGGTGCTCAGGTTGTTGCGCAGCCACAGCATCCTGCCATTGCTGAGTTTCTTGAAGAGCAGGAAGATGTTCACATCCACGGTTTGGCTGACCGCAAAGCTGACCAGCGAAGCGAGGCTCATGCGCATGCTCATTCCGAAGATCTGCTGGTACTGCTCCTGCAACTGCCAGCTGGGATGTGGCGCGATCTTGATGAACAGTCCGGTGACGGCAAACAGGATGACCAGCATGATGATCGAGTACCTGACAAAGAGGGTGGCATGCTCATGCCCCTTCACTTCGCCGACGATATCGGTGACCAGAAAGAGTACCGGCATGAAGAAAATGCCTACCGATACGCGTACGCCGAACAGGCTGATGATCTTGCTGCCTACGGTGTTGACGACAATCATTCCGGTGATGTAGAGCGCAAAAAGAAAGAGCTCCTTCCTGTTCATTCCTGATGTCTGTGAATCCATGGTGTCCTCTCTGGCGCTGAGTGTAACCCAAAGAACTTCCATGGGTCAAATGGCTGGCAGAAAATCTGCAAAGGCCGATGATAATGTGTTGCAATTTGTTGCAGTCATGCTATGATGGAACTACAGAACCTAGCATCTGGTGTACAGAAGGAGCTCCTATCATGGATAGCAAGTTGATTGTCATAGCAATTGGGGGAAACTCGTTGATCGAGGACCCAAAGAACGTTTCGGTTACAGCCCAGTATGAGGCAGCACGCAAAACCGCGGCACATATCGCCAAGCTCGTAAAAGCTGGTCATCGCGTAGTGATTGCACACGGCAATGGACCGCAGGTGGGATTCATCCTGCTTCGGGCTGAATTCTCCCGTTCCATTCTTCACACGGTCCCATTGGACAGCTGTGTCGCGGATACCCAGGGAGCAATCGGCTATCAGTTGCAGATGGCCTTGCACAATGAGTTTGCAAAAATCGGGCTCAAGCCCAATGTGGCTACCGTGGTGACCCAGGTGGAAGTCAGTGATGACGATCCCTCCTTCGGCAAGCCCTCGAAGCCGATCGGTTCCTTCATGACCAAGGAAGATGCCGATTATCACACCGAACACGATGGATGGAATTGTGTTGAGGATGCTGGACGTGGCTACCGCAGGGTTGTCGCAAGTCCCAAGCCGAAGGCCATCGTTGAGATTGATACCATCAGGAGCTTGCTTGACAACAAGATCATCGTCATTGCAGGCGGCGGTGGTGGTATTCCTGTCGTGCGTGATGAGAAGGGAATGCTCAGCGGAAGGGAAGCTGTCATCGACAAGGATCTGGCTGCCGCCCTGATGGCTAAGCAGCTCAATGCTGATCTGTTTGTCATTTCCACCGCAGTGGAGAAGGTCTGCCTCAACTATGGCAAGCCGAACCAGAAGAGTCTGGACACCATCACCACAGCCGAGGCGGAGACGTACATTGCCGAAGGGCATTTTGCCCCCGGCTCCATGCTCCCCAAGGTACAGGCCATTGTTGATTTCGTGCGCTCCACCGGCAATATGGGCTTGATCACCGATCCAGCCAATATCTATGGCGCGCTCTATGAGGGCAAGGGAACCAAGATTGTCCTCTAGGAAACCCTACTTTCCCAACCGCCGCAGTGCTGTGATCAGCATTGCGGTGGTCATATCCCTTTTGGCCTTCGCTGTTTTGGCCATAGACCGAAACAATGTGAACCGGCTCAACCGGTACGAGCAGCAAGCCCTCCTGGCACAGGAGGATGTTCGTGCGCTCATTGAGGATCGGTTTCTGTATGCCGAGGCTTTGGTGAAGGTTCTCGACTCTGCCGAACAGGCGAAGTCCCTCATGGAAGCAATCAGGCTCTTTGACAAGGAGAGTTCGGTTGAAGAGCTCAGCCTTGCCTATCGCCGGCTGGACGGGGAGTTGGCCATCCTGCAGCCAAACCTCTTCAGGAAAAGCGAATACCCTGTCTACCAATCCTACTTTGAACAGCTGTATGCAATAGAGCAGGAGCTGGTTGCTGCTGCTGCCTTGTATCATGAGAAGGCGGCCTACTACAACTCCCAGAAACATGGGTTTCCCGCCCTTCTGGTCGCCCGACGGCTTGAGATGGAAGACCTAGGCCTTCTGACTCTTGGAACGGCGCTGAAAGGACGCCCCTGAGCAGTAGATGGGCAAGAGCAGGGCAATGGTTCTGAGATTGTCCTGCAGGGTTGCTGCGGGAACAAACAGCTTCATTGCCACCAAGAGTGCCATCACCAGGACAGAGAAACCCAACATGCGTGATTGATCCTTCTTGCGAAAGAGAAAGCCGAAGGCGGGGATTGCAAGCAGCGGGTGGACAAAGAGGATGTTCTCGTTGAAGTAAGTCATATCCATGTCTGAGAAGAGCATCATGAACAGCAGAAGGGTTCCCAGCACTGCCAGGGCAAGCAGCAGCAAGCCCAGCAGCAGTCGCATGGCTTTGGGCAACCATCGCTTGAGCAGAAGCAGGAGTGCTCCGCTCCCAAGGCCTGCAAGCGCGTACGCCCACACATAGGAACCCTTTCCTTCCTGCACCGCGAACCGGACAGCTTGATCATCCACTTCCTGCAAGACCTCTGTTGAGATTGCAAACCCCTCCTGCTGTTCCGCGGCAAAGTCCACCACGGCCTGGTGCAATTTCTCGGGGAGAAAGAGCTCCTCATAGCGGTTCATCGGTTTGTCGATGGTCTTTCCCTGCAAGAAATCGAGGACCCAGAAGACCAGGGGGCTGTGGATCATGTTGGGGAGGGTGACAGAACGCAGTGAGTCCTCTGCTGCCTGGGCCTCAGCCCACGCTTGGAACTCGCCTTCTGTGGCAGCGTTGATGATGTCCCGAATCCTGGTAGCACAGTTGTCATAGTAGAAGTGGTAGAGATAGGTGCTGTATTCGGTTTTGATATGCCGCTGCAGAAAGGAGATGAGCGCAAACTTTGCTTCGGGCGGGAAGTCGAGCTTCGCCAGTTTCACATCACGGTTCTCTTCCAGTGCCTCTTCGATGCGCCACCCTGCCTCACTGGCCACCACGTAGTAGTACATCCTGCCTTGGGCAAAGTTCAGGTAGAAGTGCTTTTGGTTTGGGTCGAATATGCCCCAATCGTACATGATTCTGGTTCCCGATGGTTGGGTGACGATGAGTGCGCTGTGCCCGAACCAGGCATAGAGCGGGTCGCCGGGGCCGACGGTGAGCAGCTGCACTTCCGTTTTATCCACCCAGGCTTGTTGATTCGGTGCAAGCGGCTTGGAAAAATCCACGGCGCCCAGTTCCTTGACGCTGTCAAAAGGTTGTTCGGTAACACGCGGGACTATGCTCAAGGCCCAGAGCGGGGCAATGAGAAGCAGCACCATCAGCATGAGTAGGGGACGTTTCATGAGCGATAGCTTATCACAGGCTGACCCAACTTCCAACCAGTTGATTTTTTGCGTTGTTCCTTCTACTCTTGTTCTTGGAGGATGCATGGAGCGGAACGTATCGTCTTTGGGCATTGTGCTTCACAGTCAGCGGTACGGTCAGCTGAACCGGAAGCTCACCTTGCTGAGCGTGGACTTTGGCATCATTGACGTCGTCAGCTATGGGGCGCGCAAATCGCTGAAGGCGGTGAAGGCCGAGGTGCTTACCGATGGCCAGTTCTTCCTCTACTACAATCCGGTGAAGAAGGAGTACACCCTCAAGGACCTGAAGGTGCTTGATGAGCATGAAGTGCTTCGCTCGGACCTGATGCAAACCTATCGTGCTCTCTTCTTTTGTGAGATGATGATGAAAACAAACGGAGGGGATAGCCAAAAGGCGTATGCGCTGTTGAGCAAGGCTCTGGATTTGCTTGCATTCCTGCCAGACCAGGCAAACCAGGTCCTGATCCAGTTTGTGCACCAGATGAGTGAATTGCTGGGCTTGCGTCCGGACTACCGCATCTGTCCTGTCTGTGAGCGGCCGTATGAAAAGGATGAGATCATCTCGTTCTCCTCTTCCCTTGGCTCACCCTGTTGCAAGGAGTGTGCCTCTTTGGATTCTCCTCTGTTGCTTCTCCCCGGAATGAGGCGGTATCTTGTCCTTACTGCCGACCTTCGGTTTGAGGATGCGGTTCTTGTTCAGCTGAACCCTGCTGCAGGTGCCCGCATCAAATCCTATATGCTCAGGTATGCCCTGCTTCTGTGCGGCGGCTATCTGAAGACGCTCAGCGATGGGCTGTTGGTGAGCTCGTAGGATAGGTACGTGATTATTATTTATAAGGTTGTACATATATGCTTTGGAAAAAGTCTCCGGTTTCTTCGCAGGATATACGCCATCTGCACGAGCAGTATGGGGTGGATCTCCTGTGCTCTTCGATTCTCGCAAGAAGGGGTCTGACAAGCAGTGAGCAGGTGAAGTTCTTTTTGGAAAGTGAGCTGACCTACCTGCACAATCCCTTCCTCTTCGACGATATGGAAGAGGTGGTTGATCGCATCAACGATGCTGTTGCCGAAGGGGAGAAGATTTGTGTCTTCGGTGACCGTGACGTCGATGGGATAACCAGCACAGCACTCCTGGTTTCGGAATTGCGCAGCTTGGGGCTGGAAGTGAGTTACCAGTTGCCTGAAGGTGATGATCCCTATGGTATGACCATGGGGGGGGTCGAGAAGGCGCATGCAGATGGGGTCACCCTGATCCTTACCGTCGACTGCGGCATCTCCAATGTTGCGGAGATTGCCCATGCCCATGGCCTGGGGCTTGATACCATTGTCCTCGATCACCATATCAGTGGGGATGAGCTTCCCCCGGCCCTTGCGATCATCGATCCGAAGATGAGCGGCAGCGGCTATCCGTTCCAGCATCTCGCAGGTTGCGGGGTGGTGGCCAAGGTGATCTGGGCACTTCGGTTCAGTCACACTGATTTCTACCGGGAGGAGTGCATCCTCCTGCACGCACAGCCGGGCAAGGATACGGTCATCATCCAAGCGATGCGCATCCAGAATCTGCTGGTCATCGACCGGGTGATCGAGGAGATCAATCCCGGCCTCATCAAGAGCAGCCAGAGCAAGGTGCTGCAGTTTCTCGATTGCGGTCTTCCCATCCTGGTACTCGATGCCCCCAGCGAGCTGGCCCAGTTGCGCCATGCCTTCGGCAAGCAGGTGGACATCCATCTCATGGACATGCGTCCCCAGATGGAAGCGGTGATGCCGGTGATCAAGGGCAAGGGACTCTTCGCCCTTTCCAACCTGAGTCGGGCGATCAAGTACTCCCCATTCGGCAAGGATGAGCTGCAGGTGCTCTTTACGCTCTTCAATGCCTACTGCATGAAGCGCTATCCCGCTCTTGATGCGGAGTATGAGTCAATCCTGGATCTGGTTGCCATAGGAACCGTTGCGGACCTGATGCCGATGGAGGACGAGAACCGCATTCTGGTCAAGCGGGGACTGAAGGTACTCACCCTGGGTAAGCGGCAATCCCTGTTGCCTCTCTTCTCCATGCAGAACCTGATGGGCAAGCAGCTCTCCACCAGCGATATCTCCTGGCAGATCAGTCCGGTCATCAATGCCTCCGGGCGCATGGGAAAACCATCGGTTGCCTTGGAGATGCTGCTCAGTGAGAATCTGGAACGGTCGGAACAGTTGGCCTATGAACTGATGAAGCTCAACAAGGAGCGACAGAAGCTGGGTGAGGATGCGTGGGATCGGATGCTGAGCAAAGCCAAGCACAGCTTTGAGTCCACCGGTTCGAAATTGGTGGTGGTTGAGGATCCCCAGCTCTCCCGCGGCATTACCGGGGTCATGGCTAGCAGGCTGCTCAAGCAGTTCAATGCTCCGGCCATTGTTCTGGCAACGGTAGGGGATACGCGTGTCTCTGCTTCCATGCGCAGTCCAACCCATTTCAATGCACGGGAGTTTCTCTCTCGTTTCAGTGATCTCTTCCTTGATTTCGGTGGCCACGTGTGTGCCGGCGGTTTTTCCATGGACGTGGAGAACCTTCCCGAATTCAAGAGGAGGGTGATGGATGAGATTGACACGATGGACTGCATGCCTGAGGAAACTGAGGACGAGGTGGTCATCGACTGCGCACTCCCTGAACCGTACATGACCCCTGAGATCATCAAGGTGGTTGAGTTCTTCGAGCCATACGGTGAGAAGAATCCTCCTCTGGTGCTGCAAATGGAGGGAGCCATTGTGGATGACATCCAGTTCATGAACAACTCCAAGGGTTCGAGCCAACACGTGAAGCTCACGCTCAGTTTCGGCACCTACAAGTGGCCGGCTGTCTTCTGGAAGGCCGGGGACCGTGTGGGAAAGGATTTTGACAAGGGTTCCATCGTCGATGTGGTGTTCCGCCTGGGCAGGAATTACTTCCGCAGCCAGGAGAGTTTGCAGTTGACGATCATTGACCTGAAGTCTTCAGGAGAAAGCGCTTAGGCATACT
>RZYT01000050.1 GCA_009930195.1 Spirochaetia bacterium
GAGCTGGGTTTGCCACGTAGGGGTGCTCTGTTCTGGTGATGATGACATTGGGATCGGCAAAATAGGGCTCGGTGAAAGTGAGGTAAGACTCCCGTTCCTCTGTGCGATTCAGAAATGCCAAACCATCAACCTTGCCCTCTCGAGCCAAGGCAATGCTCTCCGTCCAGCTCGAGGTAGGCACGATTTCCAGCTTCAGTGAACTTCGCTGTGCTATCAGTTGCAGAAGATCATGGGCAATTCCCTCATACCGCCCATCCTTGTCCAATCGCTCATAAGGGTACCAATCAGGATCGACGGCGAGAGTGAGTACCGGATGCTGAGACAGAAACACTTGTTCCTGCTCAGTGAGTGAAAGCTGGGCAAGCAGCGGATATGGGAGCAAGAGAATGAGCATGAGCAAAGTGATGCGCACAATTCGCTGCATACGCTCTCCTAGGAAATGCACCTGATCGGAGCGAAGAAGGCAGGAGTGTGGAAATCCGGCTTGAGTGTCCCGATCTCCTGGGCACAGAGGTAGTGGGGCTGGGCAAGTTTATCGCCACAGCAATAGAAATTTCCCTTCAGCGGGACCTCTTTTAGTGTTTCCCCTTCCTTGAGCACTCCCAGTTGCACCAAATCCAGACTCAGTTCAGCCTTCCACCGGCTTTGCTTGGTGTTGTTCTCCAGGATCTCCACTGAGCAGGGGATGCTTGCAATCAGGGGGACAGGAAGCAGCTGCCTGTCATGACGGGACGTTCCCCTCCCTACCAGGATGCGGGTACTCGCACTGCATTCAACATTGATGTACTCATCGCTGTCCTGCCGCGCAAGAAACGCTTCGACACAACTGTCCTCCCAGACCTTTCCGTTGTGTTCACGAACCATGCGCCTGAGCTGCGGTTCACGAACCAGAAACCTCAGATGCAACGTAGATCCCTCCCAACTGAGATGCACGTTTGCCTCAACATCATCCGAATCCCCCCAACACTGGTGCAGCACCACAGGAAGACTATTGTCCAAAGGAACCTTGTGTACCGTAATCATTGCATCACACCCCCAGATACTTACAAAAGTATAGACGAGAAGCAGGTGCTGTCCAAGCACCGGATGAAGCAAAGAGGAAAGAAAGAAACCTTTGCAGACAGATACAAACCGAAGGAGAACCGAAATGAAATCCAAACCAGTGCTAGGTGGGGTGTTTCTGCTTCTGCTGTTGCTTGCATTCGGGTGTGACAACAGCACCCAGCAACAAGAGAGGGCCACACTGCGGCTCATGCTGCACTCCGACCATTTTGCCAACCAGCGTGCTTTGACGCCCAGCCTTTCCTCCATGGAAATCGCAAGCTACCACATACATGGGACAGGACCGCAGGGACAGAGCATAGACATCGACTCTGCCCAAACGGCAGTGGCCATCGGCAATCTTGCCATCGGTACGTGGAATCTCCACGCAAAGGCGTTCAACAGTGAGGGAATCCCTCTGGTGGAGGGACAGGTGGAAACACTGCTTTCCAAGGCAAGCCCCGCTGCAACAATCACCCTCTCCTCCTTGGTGGGAACAGGGAGTCTGGATATCCAAATCCACTGGGATACAGCACAGGTGGCAAACGATGCCCGTCTGGAGGTGACACTGCTGGACCAGGAAGGATCGGCATGCACCATCCCCACTCCCCTGTTCGACAAAGAGGCGGGTACCGCATCCATCCAGACTCCGTTGGCAGCCGGATCATATCTGATGCAACTACGGCTCTTCAGCCAGGAAGTGCTTGTCAGCGGGGCAACCCAAGCAATACGGATACTCGACCAAACGACAGCCGATGCCACCATCGGGATGGTGATCGGTGACCTGTCGACAAAATTCGAGCTCGTTCTGATCAACAATACGACGCTGCCCATTGAAGGAACCATCACCTGTTCCCCAGCTTCCCCTGCTCCCAATGAACAGGTCACCCTCACCTACACACCGACCAATCTGGACGCTGAGCTCACTGTCAGCGACCTGGTCATCGATTGGTATTGCGAGGGGGAACTGGCAGCTTCCGATACCCGCACCCTCTGCACCATCCCGGATGCAGGCACACATCGGTACGATGTCATAGCCCATCATGAGAAACTGGGAAGCCTGGGCAGCTCTACCTTGCTGGTGACAATGCCCTATGCTCCCTGAAGTGCGGGTATGAACCAGGCGGGCATCGGCATGGGACGGAGCGTCTCACTGTTGATGGCCGCCACACGTACCAGCAGGGTACAGAGCACCTCATCAGAACGCGTCACCGTCTGGCGGAACACCATGGAGAATCGTTTGGAACTCTCCAATTCGGTCCGCACTTCCAACAGGTCGTCCAACAAGGCCGGCTTCTCGTAGTCGACGTTGATCGACTTCACCACAAAAGCTAGCTTCAGCGTGGCCGTGAGGGAACTCTGCGATCCCTCAAGGCCATGCTTGGCAGCAACTTCACGAAGCATTTCCGTACGGGCATGCTCTGCAAAATCCAGATAACGGGCATGATAGACAATGCCTCCGCAGTCTGTATCACTGTAGTAGACACGAATCGGGAAACTGTACATCAGACTTCCACCAGGGCGCCATCGAAGCGAAGGGTTGCCACATAATCGTCATAGGTCTGTGCACGCCTGATCATGACCACCGAGCCATCCCGTCTGAGCAGATACTCGGCACTTCTGAGCTTTGCATTGTAGTTGAAACCCATACTGTGCCCGTGTGCCCCGGTATCGTGGATGACCAGTACATCACCCTTCTCCACCTTCGGAAGCTCTCGGTCGATGGCAAACTTATCGTTGTTCTCACACAGCGAACCGGTAACATCATAGACATGATCCAGACGTTCATGCTCCTTGCCCAACACGGTGATGTGGTGATAGGAACCATAGAGGGCGGGACGCATGAGGTTTGCCATTGAGGCATCGACACCCACATACTGCTTGTACTTGTCTGTGACATGCAGGACCTTTGTCACCAGGAAGCCGTACGGTCCGGTGATGACACGACCGCATTCAAAGACAATATGCAGCGGGTCAAGCCCTGCAGGGACGATGATCGACTCGTAGAGCGCTTGCATCCCCTTGCTGACTTCCTGCAAATCCATCGGCTCCTGGGAAGGGCGATAGGGAATCCCGATGCCACCACCCATGTCGATGAACTCAATGGTTACTCCCGCTTCCTGCTTGATCCGGACGCACAGCTCGAACAGCATGCGTGCAGTCTCCACAATGTAGGAACCGTCCAGCTCGTTGGATGCCACCATGGTATGGAGGCCGAAGTGCTGTACGCCCTTCTCCTTCATGATCTTGTAGCACTCGACGATCTGTGAGGAAGTGACTCCGTATTTTGCCTCAACCGGGTTGCCGATGATGGCGTTGCCCGTGCGGTCAGGTCCTGGGTTGTACCGAAAGCAGATGGTGGAGGGGACACAGCCCAGCGCTTCTTCCATCGCCTCGATGTGGGTGATGTCATCCAAGTTGATGATCGCCCCCAACTCATAGGCTGCCTTGAACTCCTCAGCCGGGGTGTCGTTGCTGGTGAACATGATCTTGCTTTTGCTGATACCGCTGGCCTTGCTGAGCAAAAGCTCAGGAAGCGAGGAGCAGTCTGCACCGAAGCCCTCGGCTGCAAGCAGCTTCAGGATTGCAGGATTCGGACAGGCTTTCACTGCATAATAGTTGCAAAACCCCGGAGCCCAGGAAAAAATCTTCTTCATGGAGCGGGCTTGCTCCACGATGGCTTTCTCATCATAGAGATAAAAAGGGGTGGGAAGCTGGTATGCCAGCTCAAGCAGTTCTCCATGGCCCAAAGGAAGGGTTTTTTGACTCATATCTTCAGATTCTCCTCTATCATCCGCATTGCCTCAACCACCTGTTCCTGATGGCCGTAGGAAGAAACCCGTACAAAGTGTCGCCCTGCCGGGCCGAAACCGCTGCCGGGGGTGACCACCACATGGCAGGAGTCGAGCAAAAGATCGAAGAACTCCCAGCTTTCCATGCCATTCGGTGTCTTGGCCCAGATATAGGGGCTGTTCACTCCACCATAGACCGTCAGTCCGACCTTCGTCAAACCCTCGCGGATGATGCGTGCATTCTCAAGGTAATAGGCCACCAAGGCTCTGCTCTGCTCATAGCCTTCCCCATGCAAGGCGGCATAGCCTCCCCTCTGGGCAATGTTGCTCGCCCCGTTGAAGAAAGTGCACTGCCTGCGGTTCCACATTGCATTGAGCACCCCGGCTTGTGCATCCTCGCACTCCAGCTGCTTGGGAACAATGGTCCATCCCAGGCGAACGCCTGTGAATCCACTGAACTTGGAAAAGCTGTTGATCTCCACTGCACAGCGCTTTGCACCTTCCACCTCATAGATCGAACGGGGATACCCCTCTTCGGTGATGTACTCGCTGTACGCACTGTCAAATATGATGACGCTCTTATGCTCGATCGCATAGTCTACGAAAGCCTTCAGCTGGTCGTAGGTGGCTACCGATCCTGTCGGGTTGTTCGGGCTGCACAGGTAGATCAGGTCGACTTTCCGGGACGGAGGGGTGGGAATGAACCCATTCTCCTCGGTGCTGGAAAGATAGACAAAGCCGTCATAACAGCCTCGTTCCTTGTTGAAGAGACCGGTTCGTCCCCCTACCACATTGCTGTCGACATACACGGGGTATGCCGGGTCCTGGACTGCCACCACATTGTCCGAACCGAAAAGGTCCTGGATGTTTGCAGCATCGCTCTTTGCCCCGTCACTGACAAAAAACTCAGTGCTTTCCAGTTCTACGCCCCACCGTTTGTAATACGAGACAAGCTCTTCCCTCAGGTAGGTGTCCCCCTGCTCATCACCGTACCCGGTATAGGTGCTGCGGTCGGCAAGGCCGTCGATTTTTTGCTTCATCGCCTCGCATACCGCCTGGGGCAGGGCTTCGGTCGTATTGCCGATGCCCAGACGCAGGACTTTGGCATCGGGATGTGCTTTCTGCCATACGGCGGTTCTGCGGGCAATCTCAGGAAAGAGGTAGCCGCTTGCCAGTTTCTGATAATTCGTATTGATCGTAGCCATGGTCCTTACCTCCTGGTGATGGCACCGAGTGCATCGAGCTGGTCCAATTCTGCGTAAAGGAGACGCCGGTTCTCCTCGTTTTCAAAGGTGCACATCGGAAGACGGAAGGACTCCTCGCACCAGCCATAGCGGGCCATGGCAGTCTTGATCGGTATCGGGTTGGTTTCCAAAAAACAAGCCTTGAAAAATCCGCTGAGATTCGCTTCCATCGCCCGCGCCGCCTCAAAATGGCCGTCAAGCGCAAGATGGATCATTTTGGAAATGTATGCCGGGCATATGTTTGAGCCGACGGAGATGACGCCGTCACCACCACTCTCGATCAGAGGAAGGGAGAGGTTGTCATCACCACTGAGCACATGGAACTTTCCATGCGTAGCTTCGATGACATCCTGCATCTGCTTCAGGCTTCCGCTGGCCTCTTTCACCCCGACGATGTTCGAACATGCGTCGCTGAGGGCCTTGACCGTCTCGGTCTCGATATTCACCCCGGTTCTCCCCTTGATGTTGTAGAGGATGCACGGAATATCCACACTGTCCGCAATTGCCTTGAAGTGGAGGAACAAGCCTCTCTGAGTCGGCTTGTTGTAATACGGGTTGACAAGCAGAACCGCATCGGCACCCACTTGCTGGGCATGACGACTGAGCCTGATGGCCTCGGTGGTTGCATTCGAACCGGTACCTGCAATGACAGGGACCCTTCCGTTGGAGAACTTCACCGTCAGGGCGATTACCCTGTCGTGTTCGTCGTGACTGAGGGTGGGGCTTTCTCCGGTTGTTCCGCATGGCACCAACCCGTCTACGCCACTCTGTATCTGTGCCTCGATGATCTCCTCGAGACGCTGCTCATCCAGATTGTCCTTCTTGGTGAACGGGGTGACCATAGCGGTGAACACCCCACGAAAGCTGATTTCTCTCATTCTGATCTCTCCACGGAAAGGTATACATCCTCAAGCATATCATCGAGGGTAAAGAACCCCTTTCTTCCATCGGCTATCCAAAATGCTGAGCGCACGGCGCCTACGGCGAACCCTTCGCGCGAACGAGCGCGGTGGGTCAATTCAATGGTATCCTGCGGACTGTCAAAATATACGGTATGGGTACCGGGTACCCACCCGCCACGTACGGATGCAAGATGAAGCGCGGACTCTTCACGCTTTTGGTGTTGGGTCTCCGCCTCAATGTGTGTCTTTGAAGGAAAGGCATCAAGCACCCGCTGGGCCAGCATGGTTGCCGTACCACTTGGGCTGTCCGCCTTTTGGCTGTGATGAATCTCTGTGAGAAATGGATCGTACAAGCCGTTTTTTGCAAACAGTTGGGAAGCCTGCCTGACCACCTGCATGAAAAGGGCGACCCCCAAAGAGTAGTTGCCGCTGTAGATGATGGCACAGTCGGTACCCTCGATCGCCTGGCGCACCTGCTCCAGCTGATCATACCAACCGGTGGTTCCGATGACTGCCGGAATGCCAAGCTGTGCGTACAGGACAATGTGGTCACACACCACGGTTGGATGGGTGAAATCGATGACCACATCACAGCCATCCAGACTCTCGGCGTTGACAGAGCGGCTGGTAACCGCCCCATCAGAGGCAACGGGATCGATGATTGCCCCGATCTCACACCCCTGTGAGCGAGCGACACTCTCGATCATTCTGCCCATCTTTCCATATCCGACCAATGCGATGCGCATATGCTCCTCCTCTGTTGCAGGAAGAGTAGCAGAAAGGTACAAATGTGTCCATAGTTTAACAGAATGTTTTTATTATAACAGATTCATCAAACTAATGACGCTTTTTTTCCTTATCACGACGCTTTCTCTCTTCACTGGCTTTCAGGAACTCAGCAAAACTTCCCCCGTTTGAGGGTGTCTCATCCACGACATGGTTGGATTGCAACCCTGCATTCCAGGCATCCTTGGGCGGACGTGGACGCGATTGGCTGCGATAGGCAAGCTTGCTCGGGCGCACCACCTCGATCACCGTCTCCCAGGTATAGGTAGGTTCCTCATCATCCTTGAGCGAAAAGTTGGTCTGAGGGCTCTTCTTCTTCAGCACCACCTTTTTCTTCACCCCGTCTGCGGAGGCGACGATCTTGGGTTTGACCACCACCCTCTGTACCGGTTGCTCACTCTTTTTTTCCGTCTTGGGAACAAGGACCCGTTTCTTGATCTCCATCTCCTCATAGGAGCAGGAGAGACGCTGGCAGAGATAGTGGTTCTGCCCGATCTCATCAACTACCTTCATCATCGGTGTCTTGCAGTAGGGACAACTCTTGGCATCCGGGAAGTGCGGACTGAAGATCTCAGCGCTGCTTTTCACCTGAGCAACAAGCTGAGCGGCATTGGCTTTGATATCTTCTATGAACCGCCTGCTGTCCTCAATGCCGTCAGCGATATTGCCCAACCGCTCCTCCCAGACGCCGGTGAGCTCGGGAGAGCGCAGTTCCTGTGGCGCCAGACGTACCAGTTCCCTCCCTTTTGCGGTGGGAACCAGCTCCTTGCCCTCACGCTGCACATAGTGGTTCTGAATCAGTTTCTCGATGATATCCGCCCGGGTTGCCGGGGTTCCCAAGCCGTTGCCCAGACGTTTTTTCAGCTTTGCATCCTCCACAAAGCGGCCGGCATGCTCCATGGCGGAGAGCAACGTTGCCTCGGTATACCTGCCCGGAGCGGTGGTGGCAAGCCTTCTCAGCTTCACCGAAGCAATGGTCAATGCATCACCTTCCGAAATCCCAAGCAAGGCGGGGCTGGCCTCATCCTCATCGGCGAGGGAGGACTGGGCGCTTCGCTTGCCCACCAGCCGGGCAACATCGCGCCACCCCTGATTGGTGCCGATGGTCAGGCGTGTCTTGAACAGGCAGCCTTCCACCTCGACCTGCACGGTGGTGGTGCGGTAGGTGTAGTCGGGACTGAGGACTTCCAGAAAGCGTACCACGATCAACTCCCAAAGAGCTCGCTCGCGGGAGCTCAGCCGTGAAAGATCAACCCGCTGCTCGGTAGGGATGATCGCATGGTGGTCGGTTACCTGCAGATCCTGTACGAAGCGTTCCTCGTCGACACGGAAACCCTCGCTCAGATATCGGCTGCTCATGGGGGCAAACGGAGTGGGAAGCAACGCCTGGAGGCGATGGGGAAGTGTCGAGACGATATCGGTGGTGATGTATCTGCTGTCAGTGCGGGGATAGGTTACGATCTTGTGCTGTTCATAGAGAGACTGGAGGGTATCCAGGGTTTCCTTTGCACTGAAGTCGAGCAGGTTGTTGGCATCGCGCTGCAGTTCGGTAAGGTCATATGCCAAGGGAGGCTGTTCGCTGCGTTCAGCTGTCTGGACGCTGACAACCTTGCCCGTCTTTCCAACCAAAAGGGTCTCAAGCCTCTTTGCTTCTTCTTCCTTGGTGATGCGGATGGAATCCTCGCTGGGATAATAGGAGGCACTGAAGGTGGAGAAATCAGCTTTGAGGGTCCAGTAGAACTGTCCGCTGAATGCCTCTATCTCATCCTCGCGCATGGTCATCAGAGCGAGGGTGGGAGTCTGGACCCTCCCCGCAGAAAGCTTGGCATCGTAGTGACAGGTAAGGGCGCGGGTGACGTTCATACCCACGTACCAATCAGCGGCAGCCCGACTTTGGGCAGCCTCGTACAGGTTGTCGTAGAGCTTTGCATCCTTGAGGTTCGCAAACCCATCCTTGATGGCACCTTCGGTCTGGCTGCTGATCCACAATCGTTTCGCATTCCCCGAGTAGTTGGCCATTTTCATGATCCAACGGGCTACCAGCTCCCCTTCCCTTCCTGCATCGGTGGCAATGACCAGACTCTCCACATCAGGTCGGTTCAGAAGCGAGGATACGATGGAAAACTGATCCTTGCTCTGCTCGATCACTTCCTGCTTGAGCTCGGTCGGCAGCATGGGGAGATCGGAGAGAGACCACCGGCGATACCGGTCGCTGTAGACAGCGGGTTCGGCCAACTCCACCAGATGGCCCAAGGCCCAGGTGACGATGTACGCATCCCCTTCCAGATATCCGGTTTCCCGTTTCCAGCACCCCAACACACGGGCCAACTCCCTTCCAACACTCGGCTTTTCAGCCAGAACAAGCTTTTTCAATGCAGAATCCTCCCTCCATGACTATATAGCCAAGCGAGTTTATGAGGCAAGGCCATCTTTTTTTGTCAACCACAATTGTTGCCATTAACAATCATTTGACAGAAACGCCCTTTTCCGCTAGGGTAGGTGAAACCTAAGGAGAATCATCATGGCCTGGAACATCGCAGCGTTGCTTGGCATCAGCAAGAAGCCTCCCGTACCCAAAAAACTGGCAATCCACACCAATCGTTGTCCACAGAATCACAAGTGTCCTTCCGTGCAAGCTTGCCCCACCGGAGCTTTGAAACAGAAAGGTTACAAGGTTCCCACGGTCGACAGGAACCTATGCACCAATTGCGGACGATGCAGTCGCTCTTGCATGCCCGGAGCCCTTCGCATGGAGAAGCTCAGCGTATGAACACCAAGAGCAAAGGTCTGGTTGGAGGCCTGTTCTTCCTTACCCTCGCCTACTTCGCTCTGGGCTTCGTCTCCATCCTAACGGCAAACCTTGCACTCTTGTGCATGACCATCCCCTTCATCCTGCTTGCAAAGGCAAAGAAGAAGACCTGGTGCCAGCACTACTGTCCCCGTGCAAGCCTGATCGACAAGGTCGGCCGCAAACACGACTGGCGCAAGAACCCCACCTTCATCACCAACGGCAAGCTCAGGTCTTTCATGCTCTGGTATTTCGGCCTGAACCTGCTCTTCATCACCGGTTCAACCATCCAGGTGGCGTTGGGACGAATGCCGGCCATGCCCTACCTCCGTCTCTTCATTGCCATCCCGCTCTTCCCGCTTCCCCAGGTGGTCACCCTCGAGGCAGCGCCTTTTCTCATGCACCTTTCCTACCGCTTCTATTCGATGATGCTCTCTACCACGATCATCGCCGTGGTGCTCTCACGCATCTACCGTCCGAGGTTGTGGTGTGCGGTGTGCCCCGTGGGAAACCTGAGCGACAGGATGCTCAAGTTCACCAGCACAAAATAAGGCCCTCCACCAGAGAGGGCCCCAGGCTACTTGGGAAGGCTTACCAGTCTCCCAGACTTCGCCACGTAGGTAAGGATAGACCCTTCGGATGAAATCCGCCAGTTCAATACAAGTAGTGTACAATCCTATTGCAGCAAAGGAATTCGTGCGATACTACAAGAAATGGAACTTGTCAAAGACCGTACTCCCATTTCTCTTGCTATTCTTTGCTTTTGGTTACTTTATTGCTCTAATTGTAATCTTACAGTACAGATTTTTCATATTCCTTGACTTGCATGCGAAGGCGGTATATAGTCAGAGGCAACGAAAACGAAGTAAGGAGTCAATCATCATGGCTTACAAAATCACTGACGCATGCGTGGCTTGTGGAACTTGCCAGCCCGAGTGCCCCACTGGTGCTATCTCTGAAGGCGACATCTATGTAATCGATGCGGATACTTGTATCGATTGCGGCACCTGTGCCGATGTCTGCCCGACTGCAGCTATCATCCAGGAGTAAGACAACCGCCACGGTTGAGAGACAGCACAGATGGCTGTCTCTTTTTTTTTCTTTGGCAAGGAACAAACATGCAAAGTGAAATAGCAACCCTCAGCGCCCCAATCATGTTCATAGGCCTGCTTGCAGGCTTCTTTCTCTGCTTCTACGGGTACCTCATCAAATCCTTGCTGGTGAGCCTTCGCAGCGTGCTTTCCGGCTCGCTGGTCTTTGTCAGCGTTTCCTTGGTTCTTTACGACAGAGTGGCGCTGGTGGGAGCACTTGCATCCGAGGCACCACTTGGGGGGCTCTGGGCTCTGGTCTTTCCCCAACATGACTATTTGGCAGTTCTCATCCATCTTATGTCCTTCACGTTCGGAGGCCTTCTGCTCTTTTTCTTTGCCCGAAGAAAGGGCAAGCTCCTGGAGAAGGTGGTGGCCCTCTTTACCGCCCTGAGCATGACACTTATGCTCTTCCTGTTGACACTCACGCTCCTTCCGCTGCAAGCCAGCCTGATCATCAGCTGCATCCTGGGAGTAATCATTCTCGCCTTCTGCCTGGCTCGCTTTGAGTCGTACATGGCAACAGAGAGTGCCATCATCGGTTCTATGCTGGTCTCCTACCTGCTCTCCCGGTTCTGGTACCTCGGATTCACCCTCTTTTTCATTCTTGCCTCCCTTCTCTCGTTTGTGGGCATCCTCAATCAGATGAACATGCTCAAAAAGCGAAAGGAAAAGAAGGAAGTGCCCAATGGCTGAACTGCTGAACACCGAGCTGACAGTCACCGAGCTTACCAGCCTCATCAAGAAAACCCTTGAGGAGGGCTTCTATGGACTCAGGGTGAGCGGTGAGATTTCCAACTTCCGCCCCACCTCCGCCGGCCACTGGTTCTTCACCCTCAAGGACAGCAGCAGTGCCATCAGCGCCGTTATGTTCAAGGGCTCTACCTGGAAAGTCGACTTCACCCCCGCTGAAGGGGATCAGGTGGTGGTCACCGGCAGCCTGGACGTGTATGGTGCCAGGGGAACCTATCAGATCAAGTGTGACACCATGGAGAAAGCCGGTCTTGGTGAGTTGCTGCTTCTGATCCAGACGCGCAGGCGCCTCTATGAGAGCAAGGGCTACTTTGCCCAGGAGCTCAAGAGCCCCATCCCCCGCTATCCAAAACGCCTAGGGGTGGTGACCAGCGCAGGGGGAGCCGCCCTGCAGGATATTCTCAACATCACCGAGCGCAGGGCTCCGATGCTTGACATCCTGGTGCTCCCGGCAGTTGTGCAGGGATCCACTGCAGCGCAGACCATCGCCAACAGGATCAGGCAAGCAAACGAACTGCTCTTGTGTGATGTCCTGATCGTAGGACGGGGAGGAGGTTCGCTTGAGGATCTTCTGCCCTTTTCGGAGGAGTGCGTCATCGAGGCAATCCATGACTCCCTCATCCCGGTGATCAGTGCCGTTGGACATGAAATTGACTGGGCGCTCAGTGATTATGTTGCAGATCTCAGGGCCCCCACCCCCTCCGCAGCAGCAGAGTTGGTGAGCCAGGGTTATCTGGATCTGCAGGTGCAGGCCAAAGCACTCAAGATGCAGGTGGCACGGTCGATGCAGACAAAACTGCTTATCGCCCAGCAACGCCTGAAGAGCCATGACCGCGTGATCGGAGGGAAACGGATGGAGGCGATATTCAGTGGGAAGGAGTACCTGTTGGCGAATGCAAGCCAGAATCTTGCCACCAGCATGAGACATCTGCTCATCATGACCACATCACGTCTGCATACGGCCCAGAGAGAGTTGCAAGCCCTCTCACCCCTTGCTATACTGGCGCGAGGCTATTGCGTGGTGCAGGATACGAAGCAGCATCTGGTACGAAGTGCCAAGCAGGCTCCGAAGGGCACCAAGCTTTCCCTGACATTCATCGATGGAAGCCGCAAGGCTGTCGTGGAGGAGTAACCATGAGTTTTGAAACCGATGTCTCCAGGATTGAGGAGATAGCCCAGAAGCTCAACGCTTCGGACATCACCCTTGAACAGAGCCTCGCGCTCTTCGAAGAAGGGATGAAGCTTGCCAAGGAGCTGGAAAAAACCTTGGAAGAAGCCAAGCGAAAGGTGGAAATTGTCCTGGGCGAAGAGACGGATACCGTAGAAATCACCAATCTGGAATAGGGGCATCATCGATGACAAGCAATCAGAACAAAATCATTTTCCTCATCCAGTGCGAGGACCGCAAGGGCATTCTCAGTGCCACCTCGACCTGGTTCTACAACAGAAGCTACAACATCCTGCATTGTCAGCAGCACACCGACAACATTGAAGGCCGCTATTTCATGCGCATCGAACTCGACATGCAGGACCTCAAGACCACCCGCAAGGAGCTGGAGGACGACTTTGCTGAGTTTGCCCGCTCCTACAATCTCAGCTGGGAGTGCCACTACAGCGACTACAATGCCCGTGTTGCCATCATGGTCAGCAAGACCAGCCACTGCCTCTATGACCTGATCGCCAGAAAGAATGAGGGCGACCTGAAGTGTGAAATCAGCCTCATCATCAGCAACCATCCGGATCTTGAGGTCATCGCAAACCAGTTCCGCATTCCTTTCTACTATCTTCCTGTCACCTCCGAGACCAAATCCGA
>RZYT01000284.1 GCA_009930195.1 Spirochaetia bacterium
TTAAAAGACTGCTCTTTCTCAACATTCTCTAGCATATAACTGAGGAAACACAGCAGTTTAAAACCTTCAAGAAAATCTATTTGATCGGCATCACCATGACTGAATTTGTTCCTGAGGCACCCCATCATTCCCATTCCCAAATACTTGAATCCCTTCTGTTCCTTTTTATCATCTTCAGTCTCGAACTTGTTGATCTTGATAATCGGTGCATCTTCGTTAAAAACTTTTTTTATTAGATTTATTCCAAATTCGCCAGGACTGTCTGACCTCTCAATCACTAACTTTTCAAAAAGTTCAGTTGCACGTCTAACGGCATTGTTGGAATGCCCTTGCATGAAAAGAGTCTTTACATCACCACAGACTAATGGATGCAGATCAAGCCGATCAAAGAGATTCCTCAAGTCGTCGGCGGGCATGGAAACTTTTTCGAATGGGGGTTGTTGGATGTTCATCAATTCGGTTCTTATTGAGAATCCGAGAGTCTCCATAGCGTCAGCAACTTTGTTTCTTATCTCAGGTGTAAGCTCTCTATGCTTATTCGCCATCCATATCGCAGACTCTTTCATAATCTTTATGACTATCGTCTTTGGTTTTCTGGGATACTTTCGAAAAACTCCAGCAAAATAATATTCGATAGTAAGTTGTTTATTGTACTAAACCGCTACGCGGTGGCCTAGGCTCAATCGTTGTGTAGCTGACCGTACTTGTTTGAGAGATGCTCTGTCTCCTCTATCATGGTATCCGCATCCCTGGGATGCACATACCATTCAGAGGAGACATTGAAGATGACTCAATCACAAACCAGGAGGAAACTCCTTCAGGACATGCAGCTGCGCGGTTTCAGCAAGGCTACCCTTTCCACTTACTCAAAACAATGCAATCGTTTTCTGGAATTCTGCAAAGCAAAGGACACCTCGAAGCTGACGGAGAAAGAGTTCCGGGCTTACCTGCTGTATCTCACAGACAGAAACGACCTTGCCCCTACCACTATAAACCTCTACAACTGCGCCGTGCGCTTCCTCTACGAGGTCACGCTGGAGAAGGACATCAACTACAAGAGGGTCCCCCATGTCAGAAAGCCGGTGACAAGACCCGAGGTCCTTGCACCGCAGGAGTTGGAAGCGTTTTTCAGGGAGGTCGCCAGACCCAAGCACTTCGCCTTCTTCCTCAACCTCTACGGTTCGGGGCTGCGCATCAGCGAGATGCTCGCACTCAGGGTCAATGACATCGATGCAGGAAGGATGCTGCTGCATGTTCGGTGCGGGAAAGGAAGAAAGGAGCGGTTCGCCCCGCTCACCCAGGCAGGCTTGGAGGCGTTCCGCTACTATTGGAAAATGTACCGGCCTACCAATGACAACGACTACATCTTTCCAGACTATACCAAGACACGGACACAAAGCCCAGACAGCTTCGAGTCCATGTTCAGAAAGATAGTGAAAGATGCCCAAATATGCAAGAAGGCGAGCCCTCACACCCTGAGGCATTGCTTTGCGACCCACACCCTGCAAAGCGGAATGGACCTCATGAGCCTCAAGGAGATGCTCGGCCATTCCAGCCTCTCCTCGACGACGGTGTATCTGCACCTCTCGCTCGTCGACAAAAGCAATACAAAGTCACCAGAAGAGCTCTCCACACAGTTTTGGGCCGAGTACCGAGAGAGGAACTTCATCCATGGCTGAGGTGCAGGATGTGTTCCTTGCTTCGTTTGACGAGTACAGCAGAAGCCATTTCGTTCCCCTGCAAGCCCAGAAGACGGCAAAGGCGATCATGGAATGCCGCACCCAGGCCCTTGGAGGGCATACCGACGTCTGTCCGGATTGCGGGTACACCCACCAATCCTACAACTCCTGCCGAAACCGCCACTGCCCCAAGTGCCAGACGGTGAGAAAAGAGCAATGGATAGGAAAAAGGAAGCAGGATGTGCTGGATGTAAAACACTTCCATACCGTGTTCACCATTCCGAGCGAACTCAATGCGTTGGTGTTGCAGAACCCGCGCAAGCTGTATGAGCTGCTCTTCAGGGCTTCCAGCGAAACGGTAAGGGAGCTTACCTCCGATACCAAGTACCTTGGGGCGACGGTGGGGTTCATGTCCATCCTCCATTCCTGGGGCAGCAACATGAGCTTTCATCCCCACATCCACATGGTCGTCACCGCAGGGGGTATTGCCCCCGACGGTCGGTGGAAGCCCACAAGAGGTAGGTTCTTCCTACCGGTAAAGGTGCTTTCCTGCCTGTTCAGGGGCAAGTTCCTTTCCGGTTGTAAGGGCCTGTATGCGAAGGGTGAGCTCTCCCTGAAGGGTGAAAACGGCAACACTGTCTCCCGAAACGCATTCTCATCCCTGATCGATGCCTGCTTCAAGAAGGACTGGGTCGTGTACTCCAAGGAACCGTTTGGTGGGGCCGAAGGGGTGTTCGAGTACCTGGGACGGTACACCCACCGCCTGGTGATCAGCAACAACAGGATCCTCTCGGTTGAGAAAGGGATGACCAGCTTTTTGTGGAAGGATTACAAGGATGAATCCAAGCTGAAGGAGACCACCCTCTCCAACGAGGAATTCATCAGGCGCTTCCTGCTGCATGTGCTTCCCCACGGCTTCACCAGGATTCGCCACTACGGCTTGTACTCGTCACGCAACAAGAGCAAGCGGCTCGAGTTGTACCGTATGGCACTGGCCGCAAGGTTTCGCAGCAAGCGGAACAACAAGAAAGACAAAAACCTTGAGACACCCTTTGAGATTGTCCTCAGGATTCTCGGCCGCGACCCGAGATTCTGTCCCAGGTGCGGGAGTCTGCTAAACCAG
>RZYT01000285.1 GCA_009930195.1 Spirochaetia bacterium
GCTTGCCATCGCCAAAGCCATAGACCCCCGGGTCATACCCATCCTGGCAAGCAATGGCAATGAGAGCATCATCAAGGAAGTGCTCCTGCAGACCAATGGACAGGGTGCCGAGGTTGTCTTTGAGGCAAGCGGGAGCGCGGCGGTCAATGAGTACCTCATCGACCTTCTGGCCCCAGCCGGAAAACTGGTCTACGTCGGGATGCCCAGCAGGCCGGTGAGCTTGGATGTGGTCAAAGCCCAGGCGAAGGAAGTTTCTATGTACACAGTCTTCCGCTATGCAAACATGTACGAGCGCGCCATCGCTTCCATTGCCGCAGGCCTCATTGACGTCAAACCCCTGATCACCCACACCTTTGCCTTCGAGGACTCCATCGAGGCCTATGAGTTTGCTGCATCTCCCTCAGGACCTGTGGTGAAGATCCAGATTTCCTTGGAATAGTAAGCAATGCACGAGCAAAGAGAACACCTCCTGTTGCCGGGAGGTGTTCCTCTGATGCCTGTCATTTCCTGAAATAGTATCTCAACCCAAGCACTTCAGAAACGCTGCAACCTGCTCCATACAGAGCCTGGGACTGGAGAAGACAGGAATATACAGCAATTGATGAATTGGCTCTTCCATGTGTGCCATGGAGGCCTGTGCAAGCACACAGACATCGGCATGAGCGGCTTTGTGGCTCAACTCCAAGACCAAGCGGTCGTGCTCTTCCTTGTCTCCTCTCCTGAGGGCTGCAATGGCCTCGGTGCAGACAAACGCTTCCACACGGATAGCTTTTCCTTGCTCTTTGGCAGTTCTTCTCAGTTTCTCCAAGGTAGGTTCCACCGTGCTGTGTGCGGTTGCCAACACCACAAGCGAAGATCCTGCTTCCACCGCCTTGCTCGCCATCGCATCGTCGATGGTGATGATGGGGGTGGAGAACTCCCCCTTGAGGCGTTCCACCGCAGGAGAGAGGGTGGAACAGCTGGTCACCACCACATCACAGCCGGTGAGGACTGCGCTTTGGATATCGCAGCGAAGCCGCTCGACATTGGTTTTGGTGAAGCTGCCTACCTCAATCGGGTTGGTAGCCAGAAAGTCATCGAGGATGTTGTGGATGAGTACCTCCTCGCCCAAGACAGAGCGAAGCTGTGTCTCGAAGGAGGCGTATACACTGCCCACCGTATGGATGAGGGCTATTCTCTTCATCCTAGCCCTCCACCACACGGTTCCAGGCATGCTGGACTTTCTCATAGGCAACTTGGGCGGAGAGGGTTGCACTCAGACCGGGGTAGCGGGCCATCTCCAAGGAGACGCACTTGCGCTGAAGCTGAGCGACCGGATTGATGTCCAGATACCCAAGCCTCACCAACTCTGCGAAGAAGGCCGAAACCTCCAGGTAGTCATACTCACCCTCGGCGATGCCGATGGGGGCATGGGTATGGCCGTAGAGGGGGTTGGCAGGATTGCCCACAATGGCATTGCCGATGTGGATGTGTCCGATGCCTGCCTGGTGGGCAAGCCTCACACTGGTGATGGGGTCCTCCTGCATCAGGGGCATGTGCGCAGTATCGAAGAGCACCGACACATTGTCATGTCCCAGGCTGTGCATCATGGTCACGAAGGAGCATACCTCTTCGGTAGGACCCAGCAGAAGGTTCTTGAACCTGCCCCGCTCAACCGGTTCTACCGCCAGGTTGATGCCAACTTTCTTGGCTTCTGTTGCCAAGGCAACCATATACTCGGTGAAGTACTCCAACACAGCAGGCCGCAGAGCCTGGCCGTGGTCGATGCCGCTGGTCATCCCGATAACCTTCGAACCAGCCTCGGCGGCATACTCGAGATGGCGAAAGGCAAGATCAAGTGCATTGGCTCTGACAGCGGCATCGCTATTTCCGGGGTCGAACGGACCGTCAAGCTGGAAGTCCACCGGGAAGTTGTAGTTGATGATCTTTCCCTCCTCCCGGGCAATGGCAATCTCCGCCTTGCGCACGGAAGCATCGTCGCTGAGGGTTGTCTCCAGCGTCTCAAAGCCACCCAGTTGTGCTGTCTTGGTGAAGGCGCTGAGGTGGCGCAGCGCGCTTGTGTGTGCCTCTGGATAGAGTAAGCCGACACTTATGCCAAAGGCAAAGTACTTCTCGATGCTGACCATAGGGTCCTCCTAGTATGATAGTTCTCGTTTGTTTACGGTGTTGGCTGGGAGGGTGTGCGTCTCTTGGAAGACACGCATCCCCTCCAGAAGCTCGGCGAGCATCGCAAAGCGAACCTCGGCGAGATTGGTAGAGATATGCGGCGTGATCACGACATTGGGAAGAGCCCTGACTTCCTGGGAGACCTGTGGCTCGAACTCATGCACATCCAGGGCAGCGCCCCTGAGATGCCCTGACCTCAGGGCTTCCACCAGGGCCTGCTCCTCGACGATGGGCCCGCGTGCCACATTCAGCAGGTAGGCAGAGCTCTTCATCAGTGAGAGCGTATGAGCGTTGATGAGATGGTGATTCTCCACGCGGTAAGGCAGATGGAGGGTGAGCACATCAACCTGGGGAAGGAGCTTCTCCAATGCAATGCTTTCGCTGTGGTGGGAGTCACAGATGAGGATGCGCATGCCAAAAGCGCTTGCAAGCTCAGCCACTTTCTGCCCGATCCTTCCATGTTCAGCTTCTCCTATGATGCCAATGGAGCCCAGAGCGGTGACCTTCCTGCCCCTGTTTCCTTGCACAAAGGGGGTTCCACCATTACGGTAGCCGGCAATACCGGCAACCTGATCAAACCAAACTTTTCCTTCAACTCTTGGAACACCAAGCAAGATGGTAGTGGAAAGACC
>RZYT01000286.1 GCA_009930195.1 Spirochaetia bacterium
GACATGAACGGATCGATGCTCCCGTCGTCGTTATATTCCTTGTAAAGTTCATAGTCAGCCGCATGAGCTGCATCAATCAGTTCCTTGTGTGCCTGGGCTGCTTTTGTCCATTTCGCTGCATCAAAATCGGCCCTGAATAGGTTCACCCCATCGATGTTCTGCCAATCCTTCAAATCAGGGTTGCCGTTAAAGAGGGGGCTGGCGGCAAAGAGCAGTGTCCTTGCACGGATGGCGAGCGCCATCACCGAGGTGGCCCTGCCCCAGTTGTTGTTGTCGTCATAGACGGCAGGCAGCTGTGTGGCCACATCCTTCAACTCCTGGTCGATCCACTCCACGATCTCGTCGTAGGGTGTCTGTGTGGTCATCAGGTCGGCTGTCGGGGCATCCACCGGGTAGATTAGACCAGGTTCGAACGGAATGGCTCCATACACCTCGATCATCAACGAATAATAGTAGGCAATTAGAAAACGCACCTCGTTCTTCATCTGGTTGACATACTCTTCGGTCAGGCCTGCCTCCGGGATGATTCTCACCTGTTCGAGGAAAATCAGGCCGGTGCGTATTCGCTTGGGTAGTTCTACCCAGTAATTGGGGTTCCACGCCGAAGTGGGACTCCAGTTAGCGGAGGTATAGGCATAAACGTTTCTCCACCCGAAGGGTTGCCATTCCTGTGGGATGGTGATATCATCACCCATGATATTGAAACCCTGTTCTCTCATGTAACCCCACATGGGGCTGGGTACTGACGAATAGACGCTAGCCAGCCAGTCTTCCGTCCTTATCTTATCTGTAAAAATCATCTCCATGGTCAGCTGGTCGTCCGGCATTTTGTCAAGGAAGTCAGCACATCCCGTGCCGTTGATCAGCAGAGAGAAGAGTGAGAAGACGATGATAATTCTATATTTTTTCATACTCATATCCGTGTAATACTAGTTGTTGAAATTAATACTCAATCCCATGGAAAGCGATTTCATCTGGGGGTATCTCAAGCCGTCAGTCGTTTCCAGCTCGGGATCCCAGAGATCAAAACCGGCAAAGGTGAGCAGGTTGGATCCTCTCACGAAGAGACGGCAGTTGGCCATTCCGGCTTTTTTCACCCACCCTCTGGGAAAATTGTATCCCAGCTCCACGTTTTTCAGCCTGATGAAACTCATATCCTTGAGCCACCAGGTGGATGCCTGTTCGTTGTTGGCAACAGCCCTGTCGCCGAGACGGGGCCAGAAGACCTCTTGACTGGGATTATCGGGTGTCCACCGATCTTCGACGTTGGAGAAGATGTTCCCTGCTCCGAGCACTGAACCAGGCAGCCAGTTTTCGCCCCCCAGGATCTGCCAGGTATTGCCTGCGCCCTGGAAAAAGAAACCGAAATCGACCGCCCTGTAGCGGATGTTGGCACCGAATCCGTAGATTGTTTCAGGCACGCGGGTGCCACCGATCGCAGTCCTGTCGAGGGCGGTAATGGCACCGTCACCGTTCATGTCGCGGTACTTGATGTCACCCGGACGCAGGTTGTTCACATCACTGAAGTTCTGGACGGGGATTCCCTCTCTAAGGATCCCGTTCTCATCGAAATCCTCGTCGGTGAAGAGTCCCTCGGCAATCAGTCCGAAGAGTTGTCCCACAGGCTTGCCGGTAGCTGAACGATAGGTGCCAACGATGGAAAGGGGTTCATCAATCTCAATCACCTTGTTTTTTGCATAGGTATAGTTGGCCAGGGCGGATACAAACCAGTCGTCGTTGATCTGCCTGTTCACCGTGAGGGACATGTCCACTCCACGGTTTTCCACTTTCCCGAAATTGGCCCATACAGCACGGTTGAATCCTGCTGAACCGGGTATGTTGGTTCTGGGCATAAAGATATCCCTTCGGTTTTCACGAAAGAGATCCACCGTATAACTGACGGCATTGTTGAACATTCCCAGTTCCAGACCCACATTGGCCTTGGATACGGTTTCCCAGGTGAGGTCAGGCACTCCGACCTCTCCCTCGGCCCTACCCAGACGGTAGATGTTGTTCTCGGTACCCCACCGGTAGGAGCCGGTGTCGACGATGGTAGAGATATAGGCAAAACGGCGTCCCTCGATATTGCTGTTACCTGCTTCACCCCATGAGCCCCTGATCTTCAGGTTGGAGATGGTTTCCGTATAAGGCTCCATAAAGGGTTCCTGCGAGACGATCCATCCCAGTGCCACTGCCGGGAAGAAACCAAACCGCTTGCCTTTGGCGAAGTTCTCCGAACCGTTGTATCCGAAGTTTGCCTCAGCCACGTACCTGCGGTCGTAAGTATAGGAAAACCGGCCGGCGATACCCTGGGTTCGGAAGGGCAGGGAGCTGCCGTTGTCATAGTTCTTCTGGTTGTAGAGCATCATGGAGTTAATGTCATGCACCCCATCGAAAGTCCTGTTATACGAGAGCATTCCCTCCAGATAGATGCTCTGGTCGCCCCACTGTGCACCGGTACTGTACCCGAGAAACTGCTCCCCGTGGTGAGCGATGGTGGTGATGATATGGCCATTCTCATCTCTGCCGGAAGCAGGATTGTAGTAGTCTGGTGTTTTGGACCTTGTCACCGAATTGGCGGAGAACTTGTCAAAAGAGAAAGAAAGCTTGGCTTTTAATCCTTCTGTAATTGATGCCAGATCCTGTTCGATCGAGGTGAGTGACTCAATCTTGCTGTGGTTCAGCTTCTCGTAGCCTCTCTGTGTGCTCCACGCCCAGGGATTCTCCTTGGCGAACACACGGGGTATCTTTCCGTCGGCATACATGGGAGGATGCACATAGGGTGGGATGCGC
>RZYT01000287.1 GCA_009930195.1 Spirochaetia bacterium
GAAGGTATTCCTCACGGACAAAAATGGGAGAGCAGGCTGAGGTACCCCCGGTAAGCCAAGCGTAAGTGTTCCACGCTGATATGCTCATCCGCAACATGGGCAAGTCTTTCGAATGAAGGCCCGAATCCAAGGGTGGGTATGCCCGCTTCTGCACAGAAGTGGCTTGCATTGGTGCAGAAGCTGTAGTGGGAGAGTTCGTCTGGGAGGTCTGCTTCCCGAAGCGCTTTGCGGCCGGTACGGACCACCGGATGGTCCGGCTCCAACAGCCAGGCAGGAAAGAAGCGGACTGCGCTGATTTCCTCACCGGTGTAACAGTGCATCGACCCTTCGGCAAGAAACACCTTTGCCTCAAGCGCTGGGTCCTTTTGTTTTGCTCTTCCGATCACTTCTTGGATGGATGCAAGGATTGACGCTTGGGTTTCCCCACAAACCAGCCTTCTGTCGAATGTCGCAGTGCAGAGGCTGGGAAGGACCGAACGACCGGGGTAGGGAGAGCTGATGAGGTCGGTAAGCACCAGGATGCCTTTCCCCAGGACTGGATGGAAGGGCTCTTCGATCTGTTCAAGATAGGGGAGCAGTTTCATCATGTGCAGGGCCGCATTGCTTCCTTGCTCGGGGTTGGAGGAGTGGCAACTCTTGCCGAAGGTCTGCAGGACAATCTCAGCCCTTCCTCGCTGTCCGATGGCAAGCTTGCATTCGGTGGCTTCGCCCACAATCACAACATCGGGATTGCATCGCTTCGTTATCAGTCGGGCTGCAATACCTTCAAAGCACTCCTCACAGACGGTAGCGGAGACCGAAATCCGGCCACCAAATTGATGACTGGTCTGCTTTGCATAGGTACTTACAGCCAGGAGCATGGCGCACAAAGCCCCTTTCATGTCACTGGTTCCCCGTCCATACAGCAAGCCGTCGGCAATTTCTGCCCGATAAGGATCGTGCTTCCATGCAGGGCGATCTTCCACCCCTACCGTGTCGATATGCCCATCAAGCAGTAGATGGGCTCCGGGTTTGGTACCGACCATGGTTGCGGTGAGGCTTCCGTAGCGGTCAATATGCAACTCATCAAACCCGAGTTCCTTGCAACTTCGGGCAAGGAACTCCACCAGAGCTCCTTCCTCTCCCGAAGGGCTGGGGATGGCGATCATCTCCTTGAGGAGGGATATCAATGCAGATTGTGTGTCCATTCCCTTATGGTAGGTCAGCTTTGTGTCTTGTCAAGGACTTTGGTGATGAAGAACTCAACCAAATCCGGGTTGAAAAGGGTATTCGCCTTCTTTCGAAGGAAGGGTATGGCTTCTTTCTGTGAGAGCTGGTGTGATTCGAAATTCGGCCCGGTAAGATCGGCATAGGTATTGGAGATGGCCAGTATCTGGGCTTGCTGGGGGATTTCATCCCGTTTCAACCCCTGTGGATACCCATTCCCATCGTAGCGCTCATGATGGTAGAGAACAGCCTCGGCAAAGGAGGCGTACTCTCCAACGCTTCGGAGAATGTTATACCCTATCTCAGCATGCCTGCGAAGCTCCAGTGCCTCACTCTTGGTGAGTTGATCGGTGCTCTTGGTCAGAATGGAGGGATCGATGGCAATCTTGCCAAGGTCGTGATAGATGCCTGCCAGCTGCATCTCTTCCACTTCATCGCTCGGATATCCGAGCTCACGGGCAAAGGCTGCACAGTAGGATCCTACCAGCTTGCTGTGTTCCTCACTGGTGCTATCCCTGCTGAAGAGCCGCTCAAGCAAGGAGTTGATGACCTTCTTCTTGAACACCGTGCTGCTGGACAGCTTGTTCTGATACATGACATCCTCGGCAATCTTGAAGGTATCCTCAAAGAGATGTTCTTCCTCTTCCTTGACGGCATATCCAAAGGACACGGAAACCTGGATTCCCCTGATCTCTTCCTTGAGCAGAGCATCGTTGATGCGTTTTACGATGGCCTGGGCATGCAAGGCGTCAGTCTGGGGAAGGAGAAGTACGAACTCATCACCCCCAATGCGGCTTATGATGTCATCTTCACGGCAGGTCTTTTTCAGTACTTCGGCAACCTTGCGCAGCAGGTCATCCCCAGCCTCATGCCCGAATGCATCGTTGGTGAGTTTCAGTCCGTTGACATCGGCCACCACCAACGTAAGCGGGTAGAAGGGATCCTTGTCCACTTCACTCTTGATCTGGTCGTAGTAGCGCCTGTTGTTCAGCGTTGTCAGTGAGTCGGTGAAACTCAGGGAAATGATCTCATGCTGTTTCTTGCGCTGCTCAGTGCTGTCCCTGAAGACCAGGACCACCCCGGTAATCGCATGGGTATGATTGAAGATGGGGGCGGCACTGTCATTGATGTAACGCTCAAAGCCATCGCGCGCTATGAGGATGGTATCTTCAGCCAGCTCGATGCGCTTTCCTTCCTTCAATACCTGTTCAACGGGGTTGGGACAAACCATGCGGTTCTTGCCGCAGAGAATCCTGAACACTTCCTCGAAGTTTCGTCCCTTCGCTTCATCACTCAACCATCCGGTCAACTCCTCTGCTGCCTTGTTGAGGAACTGGACCCTGCCTTTCTCATCGGTGGAGATGACTCCATCGCCTACCGACAGCAACGTTGTCTCCAACAGTGTCTTCTCATAGGCAAGTTGCTGCTCGGTAGCCCTTTGCTGGGTGATATCATCAATGATCATGGCAAAATGCCCATATTCCGGACTGAAAGCGGAGATTCTGAAGAGGCGTCCAAGCCCTGCATTGTAGGCTTCATAGGTCATGGACTGGCCGGTAAGGGCAACCTTGCCGTTG
>RZYT01000051.1 GCA_009930195.1 Spirochaetia bacterium
CTGGTGGGCTTGAGACTGCCGGTGGTATGCACAGCCGACTCGTCAAGCATTCGGTTCACGGCTGCAAGACAGGAGAGTATCGAGGCCTCGATGACGTCGGTACTCACTCCCCTGCCGCGATAGATTCCATGACCATCGCTGATTTTCACAAATACCTCACCC
This sequence comes from Spirochaetia bacterium, assembly GCA_009930195.1. GTDB lineage: Bacteria > Spirochaetota > Spirochaetia > Sphaerochaetales > Sphaerochaetaceae > Sphaerochaeta. The sequence continues at coordinate 163 of RZYT01000051.1, forward strand.
AAGGCATCACGATGTTCGGTGACTGCCTGCAGGTTGTACTCTTCCAGACTGAAGGGATGGCGAATGATCTTCTCCACCGCCCTGAGGGAGGCATAGACAGGACCGGTGCCGCAGGCAACCTCCTGGAACTTCTTCTCCCCTTTCTTCAAGGTCACACAGGCTGTGCTGGTCATGAGGTTGCCGCTGTTGACCACAAACGAATCCAGTTCCCAGATGACCGGGCTGCTCTGGCTTGCGCTCTCCACCAAGGCTATGAGATCGCGGTCGGTGATGGTCTTCTTGCGGTCGGCAAGATTCTTGAACTCAGAGAAGAGCGCTTTCGCCTCTTCCTTGCCCAAGGTGTAGCCAAGATCGGAAAGTCGCTTCTCAAACGCATGCTGACCGCTGTGTTTGCCCAGTACCAGACTGGTGTTCATCACCCCGACACTCTCGGGTGTCATGATCTCATAGGTAAGGCTGTTGGCCATCATGCCGTGCTGGTGGATGCCGCTTTCATGGGCAAAGGCATTGGCTCCCACGATGGCTTTCGAGGGATTGGGTTTGACACCGGTGATCTGGGTGAGCAGACGGCTGGAGCGGATGATCTCCTCGGTCTTGATGGTGTGGGCGAACGGGTAGGCATCGCCTCGAGTCCTGATGTTCATCACCAGTTCTTCCATGGCGGCATTGCCGGCACGCTCCCCAATGCCGCAGAGGGTACACTCTGCCTGCCGTGCTCCGGCCTTCAGCCCCGCAAGGCTGTTGGCCACAGCCAAGCCAAGGTCATTGTGGCAGTGGACGGCGATGACGGCCTTGTCCACATTGGGAACCTTCTGCATGACCGTGCTTACCATCCGGGTCATGTCATCAGGGGTGGAATAACCCACCGTATCGGGCAGATTGACCGTCGTGGCCCCTGCCTTGATGACCGCCTCAACCACCTGGCACAGGTAGTCGAGATCGGTGCGAGTGGCATCCTCAAGAGAGAACTCCACATCGTCGTTGAGATTGCGTGCGTACGCAACCATCGCTTTGGCCTTTTCAAGCGCCTGCTGGCGGCTCATCTTCAGCTTATACTGCAGATGCAGGTCGCTGGTTGCAAGGAAGGTGTGGATACGCGGACGTTTTGCCAGACGCACCGCCTCCCAGGCAGCATCAATATCCTTTTCCAAAGCCCGGGAGAGAGAGGCGACAACCGTCTCCTTCACTTCCTTGCTGATGGCCTGCACACTGGCGAAATCGCCGGGGGACGCTATGGCAAACCCCGCTTCCAGGATATCCACCCCTAGGGCTTCAAGCTGTAGGGCCATGCGGATTTTCTCATCCAGGTTCATGCTATAGCCAGGTGCTTGCTCGCCGTCTCTGAGGGTGGTATCGAAGATGTAGATTCGTTCTTTTTCCATAGTGTCCTTCCCGGTTTATCGTAGTGTGTACGTTATTTCTTCAGCCAGCTCATCAAGGAGCGGAGCTTCTGACCAGTCTTCTCCAAGAGACTCTCGCTTTCGATGCGCTTCTTTGCATTGAAATAGGGCCTGTTGACCTGGTTCTCCAAGAGCCAGTTGCGAGCAAACGTGCCTTCCTGGATGTCGGTCAAGACACCACGCATGGCCTTCTTGGTATCCTCGGTGATGATCTTTCCACCGGTGATGTAGTCGCCGTACTCGGCGGTGTCGCTGATGGAGTAGCGCATGTAGGAAAGACCGCCCTGGTTGATCAGGTCGACGATCAGCTTCATCTCGTGACAGCATTCGAAATAGGCCATCTCAGGGGAGTACCCAGCCTCGACAAGGGTATCGAAACCGGCCTTGATCAAGGCGGTTACACCACCGCAGAGCACAGCCTGCTCACCGAAGAGGTCGGTTTCGGTCTCTTCCTTGAACGAGGTCTCGAAAATGCCTGCACGACCGGCGCCAAGACCCTTTGCATAGGCGAGTGCGATATCCTTGGAGTCGCCGCTGGGATCCTGGTGGATGGCGATCAGCGAGGGAACGCCCTTTCCTTCCTGGAACTGGGAACGAACCGTGTGGCCTGGGCCCTTGGGAGCGATCATGATGACGTTCACATCACTGGCGGGCTTGATCTGCCCGAAATGGATGTTGAATCCATGGGCAAATGCAAGATACTTGCCGGCGCTGAGGTTTGCTTCCACACTCTCGTGGTAGATCTTGGCCTGTTTCTCATCGGGCAGGAGCATCATGATGACCTGGGCCATCGCACTTGCTTCCTCGACGGTTGCCACCTGCAGGCCTGCTTCCTCGGCAATTGCCCAGCTCTTGGAGCCCTTGTACAGGCCGACTACCACATCAACCCCACTCTCATGCAGGTTCAATGCGTGTGCATGTCCCTGGCTGCCGTAGCCGATGATGGCTACCTTCTTTCCATCAAGCTTCGAGAGATCTGCCTGTGAATCGTAATACATTGTGCTCATTGCTTTTCTTCCTCCGGCCCCTGGGCCTTGTTATCTAAAGCGCCACATGGGCGTTGTGTTTACTCTTCATCCTCACTGTAGGCGATGGAGCTCAGCGCCCGCGAGCCACGCTCAAGGGCGGTGATACCGGTTCTGGCCATCTCGACAACCCCATAGGGCATCATCAGGTCCAGGAACGACTGGATCTTGTCCAAGCTGCCCGTCATCTCCAAGGATACCGTAGAGGCGGTGACATCGATGATCTTTGCCTTGAAGATCTGGGCGAGTTCAACCACTTCGCTGCGGGTATCGCTCTTGGTCGAGACTTTCACGATGACCAGCTCGCGCTGAAGACTCCGGGTCTGGGTCATCTCATACACACGCTTGACGTCGATGAGCTTGCTCACCTGCTTCTTGATCTGTTCGACGACCGGACGGTCGCCAGTGACCACAATGGTAATGCGGCTGACATCAAAACGCTCAGTCTCCCCTACCGAGAGGCTGTCGATGTTGTATCCCCGTCTGCTGAAAAGGGACACAACGCGCATCAGGACGCCCGGGTGGTTGTTGACCAGGATGGCCAGGGTGTAACGGTTTTCGGTGGTATTCATATCGTGTATCTCTCCTTCGTACGATTTGGGTATAAGCTGATGCTCCCCGGAGTATTCGGGGGCTGTCTTCCACGGTCCATGCAGGGTTGCTGCAGCCGTGGTCAGAGAATAATTAGGCTTACTACGATGTTGAGGAGGAGGGTGACAAGAAGAAGGGGGAGGAGAAGAAGGGTGCGTCCAATGATAAGGGAGGAAAGCGAAGCATAAGAGGTGCTGCATGCGGGGGTACAAGACTGCGCTGAGCCTTGCATCATCCATTTCCTTGTACTGGTAGGGTGCTGATACTGCACCTGCTTGGTGAACGCGTTCACGATGCTCTCCTCGATGAACGGCGTGTGTGCCGTTTCTTGTTTGTAGCGCTCTTTGGGGAACTCTGTCAACCCTCTATTCATAAAACAGTATGTTTATGCAGAAAAGATTCGTTGGGTTTAAGCATATTGCCACCTCACCCAATTGCCTATACACTGCATCCATGAAACCCAGGCTCCCCTTTTGGAGAACGAAAACACTCTTTTCGCGACTGCTTCTCTACTTCCTGATCGTTCTCATCATCCCTTTGGGGCTCTTTTCGGCCTATTATGCACTAATAGGGGGAAGAAACCAAGAGCGATACCTGCAAAACCAGACGATGAACCTGGTGTACAATGATGCAGCCAAGGTTGCCGACATCCTTGAATCGTACCGGCACAAAGCCTACCAGCTCTCCACCAATCCCTTGGTGGTAAAGATAATGGAAGATGATGAAGTGGTTCCCAACAGCGATGAGAGCAGGGATCTGTATCAGCTGCTCTTTTCCACCATGAAGGGAGACACCTATCTCGCAAGTGCCAATCTGGTAAGCAATTCGGGAAAGGTTCGTCTGTCGACCCATACCTTTCCCGATGTGTATGATCTTCGCTACCACGGCAATGATTGGGAAGTGAACTCCATCATCAGCCAAAACAGCGACCTCTCACCCACAGCCTCGATCATCAGCATCAGGGGGCATCGGCTTGCCGAAAACGGCAGGCAGGTGATCGCATCCATTTTGAGGCGCATCTATGATAGTGTCGGAACGAACCTCGGCTATCTTGTCATCGACATCTATGCCGATGCCCTCGCAACCCAAGTAAACTCCGAGCGTGTGCTCAGCGATCTCCTGCTGTTCGAAACCAACTCCTTCTACGCAACCAGCCTGGTGCACACCGAACAGTTCGGAACTTTCGACAAGTTTCCGGTAATCTCCGACCTGAAGGGCGATTATTCGCGCCGCACGCTCAGAACCCCTACTTCGGTTGCATCCATAGCCCCGGTTCCCGGCACAGGCTTGCATCTTGCAGGCAGCATCAACTCAGCCCCCTTCGAGGCAAGCCTCGACCGTTGGCTGTACGCATTCAGCATCACGATGGGAGTCGGCTTGGTGCTTGCGATGATCCTCTCCTTCCTGTTCTCCCGCTCCATCGTGCGGCCTATCCGCAACTTGGCATCGCGCATGGCCGAAGTGGAGGAAGGCACCCTGGAAACGAAGGAAACCGACAGTGATATCCGCGAATTCACCCAGCTGGAACACTCCTTCAACGTCATGGTACGCCAGATCGTCAGCTTGCTTGCGCTTACCCGCGAGGAGCAGAAGAAAGTCAGCGAGGCCGAGCGCAAGGCGCTGGAAAGCCAGATGAACCCCCACTTCCTCTTCAACACGCTCAACACCATCAAGGCCCTTGCCAAGTTGCATGGGGAACCGGACATCTACACCATCACGGTAAAGCTGGGCAAGCTGCTTCGCTCAACCATCGACAATCATGAGAGCGAATGCACACTTGCCGAGAGCATGGCGCTCATTGATTCCTACCTCACCATCCAGAAGTTGCGCTTCGGGGAAAAACTGAAGGTAACCACCTATCTCGATCCCAGTTGCAGTCAGGTCAAGACACCCAAGCTCATCATCCAACCGCTGGTGGAGAACTCCATCATTCATGGCTTGGAGCCAAAGACCGGCGAGTGGAGAGTGGATGTACGGGTAGAGCGAAAAAATGGGCGCATCTTTATCACCATCAGGGACAATGGGATCGGTTTCCCTGCAGGAACACTGCCCGAGAACCTTGATGAACTTGCCAGTTCGACACATGTTGGTGTATACAATGTATATAGAAGGTTGGTTCTGAAATATGGGAGAGGGATGAATTTCCTGCTCTCCTCAAAGCCGGGAGAAGGAACACAGGTCCTGATCTCTTTTCCGGATGACCAGGATGAAAAAGGGAGTGACAGATGAGCTATTCGGTAGTATTCGTAGAGGACGAGCAGATCGTTCGTGAGGAGATCGTCTCTTCGATCCGCTGGGAGCTGTTGGGATTGAACCTGGTGGGAACCGCAAGTGATGGACTTGAGGGGGAACAACTCATCAAGCGCACGGAACCCGATATTGTCATCACTGACATCCGCCTTCCGGCCCAGGACGGGCTTACGATGCTCAGCCATTGCCCGGTCAACCATGCAGTCATTCTCACTGGTCATACTGATTTCAACTACATGAAGCAGGCGATCCGCCTTGGGGTCTTCGACTATCTGCTCAAGCCGGTGGATGACGAGGAGCTGGAGGAGACCTTGGCGGCCTTGGTCAAGAAGATCCAGGAAGAGGACAAGGATGTGGAACAGCTTCGCAGCAGGGAGAGCACCGTAGGTGAGCTCATTCCCCTGCCGCGTGGAGTCAACAACCATGTAATCGATGCCACCATTGCCTTCATCGCCGACAACTATCATGAACCGGTGGGCTTGCAGGAAGCAGCTGCGTACCTTGAGCTCAGCGAAAGCCATCTCTCCCGTCTGTTCAAAGAAGTCTCAGGGCTGAACTTCCTGCAGTATCTGAATGCGTGGAGGGTGAACAAGTCGGTGGAAATGATGAAGGATCCAAAGAAGAACATCAGCGAAATCGCAACCAGCTGTGGCTTCCCCACCCCCGGTTACTTCGCCAAGATCTTCAAGCGGTTCATCGGCAAGACACCCAGCCAGTTCCGTGACGAGATGTCCGCCCTATAGGATACCGGCAAACGCCTCGGCGATTCGCAGCTCTGCGCTTCTGCCGCTTCTGTCGGCGTAGAGCAGGCTGCTTATCCCCATGCTTCTGGCGCGAGAGATGTTCTCTTCGTTGTCGTCAATGAAGTATGCATCTTCCGCCTTCACTCCCTCTTTTTCAAGAATGTACTGGAAGAATGCCTGCGAAGGTTTGGTGAGATGCATCTCGTGGGAAGCATATACCGTATCAAAGAGGGAGAGGGCTCCCATGTCGGCGAGAATCCTCCAATGGGGATCGATGGTGTTGGATGCACAAACAACCCGCTTGCCTGCCTTGCGAAGAGCCTTCACCAAGGAAACAATCTCCTCATTGAAGATGGGATTGAAGCAATCGTAGAACGGATCGCCTTCCACCTTCACCCCGAAAACCTGATGTACATGCGCCCAGTACTGTGAGCTGGAAAACTCTCCCTCCATGAGGGGGAACTCATAGTGCAGGTAGTCGGTGAGGAACTCGTTTCGGTCGAGCTTCCATGCCCGGGCGATCTTGCCCAGCATGGTGATGTTCTTCACCACCACATTGCCCATATCGAAGAGGAAGAGCTGGTGTGCGGCAGTCACCACAGGATCCAGCCAGGCAAGATGGGGAAGCAAGTCAGCTTCTTTCAGCTCCCCTTCCCACTGTAGGACGCCCATGCCCAGCTCCTTGGCAACAGTCTTCGTATCCTCGTTCCCGCTTACCAGAAGGCAGCGTGCATGGGGTATGTGCATCTGTTGCAAGGGAAATGCGAACACGCGATCGGCAAAGGGGCTGAAAACCGCAGCATTACCCAAATCCGTGACGATGTAGTCGTACATGCTTACCCCTTTCTGGACTCGTAGACTGCAGAACCGCCGATGAAGTATTTGGTCAGCGACATGAAGAGCAGGAACATCGGGATGGAAGCCAACAAGGCAGCCGCCATCATTGCTCCCTCATCCGTGCTCCGTTCCAAAGCAAAATTGGAGATGTACTGGGGAATGGTCTTCATCCTTTCGCTCTGACTTACCAGAAGCGGCCACAGCAGGTTGTCCCACTGGCTGCGGAACGACAGGATGGCCAAGGTCGCGATGACCGGTTTGCAGTTGGGCAGTACGATCCTCGCATAAATGCCGAACTCACCCATTCCATCCACACGCGCTGCATCAAGAAACTCGGTGGGAAAGGTTGTCAAATACTGCTTCATCTGGAACACCCCGAAGGCACTGACCAAAAACGGGAGGATGAGGCCGATGTAGGAGTTCTGGATGTGCAGCATCATGATCACCATGTACAACGGGATCATGATGGCCTCGAAGGGAATCATCATCGTGGCCATGATCATCATGAAGATGGTGGTGCGGCCGCGGAAGCGGAACTTGGCAAGCCCATAGCCGGTCAGACTGGCGATCAGGACAGTGGTCACGGCAACCGTGGTGCTCACGATCAGCGAGTTGGAGATATTGCGTACGAAGATGTACGTCTGGTCATTGCCCTGGATGGCCTTGGCGAAGTTCTCCCAGGCGAAGCCTTCAGGAATCCAGGAGAACGGCATTCTCAGAATCTGGCGACTGGTCATGAACGATGCTGTGATCATGAATACGATGGGCATCAGGGTGAAGAACAGCATGGCCAGCAATACAATCCACATGCCGATTTTCGGTAGGGTAATCTTTCGTTCTATCTGCATACTGTCCTCCTAGTAATCGACATTCTCACTCTTGGTGGTCTTGAACTGCAGCAAGGTGAGCAACAGCATCATGATGAAGAGGACGACGCTCATGGCACTGGCCCTACCCAGGTATTGTTGCTGGATGCCGGTGACATAGATGTTGAAGGTGATGACGTTGATGGGCGCCCTCGGTGCTCCGTTGGAGTAGAGCATGTACTGGGTGCTGAAGGTCTTCAGGCACTGCAACATGGCCATGACCGAGACCAAGACCACGGTGGGCTTGAGCAACGGCAGGGTGATGCGCCAGAAAACCTGGCCCTTGGTCGCCCCGTCAATGGTCGCAGCCTCATAGAGGGTCGGGGGGATGGAGGCAAGACCGGTGATGAAGAGGATGACAAAATAGCCGATGTACTTCCAGAAGTAGATGACCATCGTGGAGACTTGCTCCATGACCGGATCGACGAGCCAACCCTGGTCCACCCCCGGTGTACCAAGCAGCGCATTGATCCACTGGTTGCCCAACCCGCGTGGGTCGAAGATGATCATCCAGATGGTTGCAGCAACCACGCTGGAGAGGATGGCCGGACAATAATAGGAAATCTGGAGGAACTTCTTGGTCTTGTTGCTTGAAAGATTGCTGATGAAGACGGCAATCAGCAGGCTGAGGATCAGAAGGGGGATGAACGTACCCACGGTGAAAACCAAGGTTGCACGCAGGCTGTTGTAGAACGAGAGGCTGCTGGCCGCCCGCTCAGGATCGAAGAGTCTGATGTAGTTTCCCAACCCAAGGAATTTGGGGGGTGCCTTGCTCAACGCGCGTTTATCGAAGAAGCTGGTGTATATGGCGTTGATGATCGGATAAAAGCTGAAGAGGGAGAAGAAAAGCATGGAGGGGAGCACAAAAAGGAAGCCCCAGCGTGCCTGTTTTTTCTCAATCCCCCGGTATGGTTTCAAACCCATGTGGATCTCCTGGGAAACAAGATGGAAAAGGAAGAGACGGTCCTGCCGAGCCGGCAGGACCGACAGAACGGGTTACTGCTCGTCTACGATTTCCTGGACGGCAGCGCGCAGGTTGGCAAGGGCCTTCTCGGGGCTTACGCCGCTGAGCATGACCGATTCAACTGCATAGCGAATCTGGGTCTGGATCTCTGCAGAGTTTTCTCCGTAGTAGATCATGTGCGAGCGGGCCATGTCGTTGATGAACACCTGGCTGTAGGGCATGTTCTTCAGCGTATCACTCTCAAAGAGGGCTTTGGTCGGCTGAATGATGTTGCCACCGCGGGTCAGATACTCTTCGCCGTGCTGCAGCAGGTAGCCGGCCAGTTTCCAGGCAGCCTTCTGTACAGCAGGATCGCTGTCGGCATTGACCATGAAGAAGTGTCCGTAGTAGCAAGCTGCCACATCACGAACGGCATCCTCGAAGGTAGGATAGGGAATGACCATCCACTCTCCGCTGTTGAAGAAGGTGGGATTGTCCTTCGCGATTCTTCCCTGCTGGTAGAGACCGGTGTGGGCCATGGCGATGTCGTTGTTGTCCTGGTTGAACAGATTGCGTGCATTCTTGTAGGTCGGAGAGCCGAGGTTGCGGCCCGAGGGTCCCCACTGCTGCATGAAGGTAAGAGCCTTCAGCCAAGCATCGTCATTGACAATGGCTTTCTTGCCATCTGCGCTGATGAGTTCGCCACCAAGCTGCTCCACCATAGGAACGAAGAACGTCAAATAGTAGGGATACCTGAAGTCGAAACCGCGGCGGATGAGGATGTCGCCATCACGGATGACCAGCTTCTCGGAGATGTCTGCCATCTCTTCCCAAGTCTTGGGATAATCCTTCTCAGGATCGAGACCTGCAGAGCGGAATACCTTCTTGTTGAGGTAGATCGACCAGTTGGTCAGCTCAAGCGGAAGACCGTAGACCTCTCCATCAACGGTGACGGTGTCCAGCACGTTGGCCATGTAGGTGTCCAGCAGGTCCTGCTTGTTTGCATACCCAGCTGCTTCATAATCAACCGGAGCAACACGCTGGTTGGTGATGTAGGCATACTGGTTCTCAATCGGCAGGTTGAACATGTCAGGCCCCTGATTGGCGGCGAAGGCGGTCTGCACCAGTTCGATCTGCTTGACAGAAGCCTGGGTGGAACGCACGACGGTGATGTTCGGGTTTGCTTCCATGAACTTGGCGATCAGCTCGGTCTCGAGCTGGGTGCGGGCCGGATCCTCATGGGTCCAGTACTGCACGGTTACGGGCTTGTTTTCATCAACAGCTACATCTTTCTGTCCCTGTGCTACCAAAGCAAAGGGGAGCAGAAGAAGAACGAGCAACATGCTTACAAGTGCTTTCTTCATAATCTGAGACCTCCTAAAGTCTTTCTGACTTCAGTCTAGAGTGTCTGGAAAATAGCACAAGAAAAAGCTTTTGCGTTTGTTGGCGTGTTTTTGTGTAAACCATACCAGGGAAAGCAGAAATGTGGCAGAAAGATCACTTTTCATGAGAAGATGCTGTATACAAGCTCTCAGCTTTGATGATAGGAGCGCAAGAAGGAGGCAAGCTTTTCCATCGTCTCGCTGGAGATGTCATGCTCAATGAGACAGGCATCCTGCTCTGCGATCACCGCATCGACGCCGAGCACCTCGATCAGGAAGCTGGTCAGCGTCTTGTGCCGGAAGTAGACTTGGGAAGCCTTGAGCCTCCCCTTCTCGGTCAAATGGATATCGCCGTAGGTCTCCTGACGAACATACCCATCCTGGGAGAGTACCTTCATCGCACGGTTGACACTCGGTTTGGAGACACCAAGGCGCAAGGCGACATCGGTGGTGCGGACCTTCTCATGTTCCTCACTGAGTGCCAGGACGGCCTCAAGATAATCTTCTCCAGACTTTTGCATGCGTTGATGGTAGCATGCATCTTTTGATTTGTCATCTTGCTCTCTGAAAATCCTTGACACAAATGTTTGTATTAGCTAACTTGTACGTGAGGGTATACATGATGCACATGACAATGGATGAACTTACCGTAGGGCAGACAGGGGCTGTGAAGGCGATCAACGCTCCGAAACAGCTCAAGCGCAGACTTATGGATATGGGCTTCACCAAAGGTGTTGGAGTCGAGGTTGTGAAGATGGCTCCGATGGGAGACCCCATGGAAGTAACCGTACGTGGTTATCATCTTTGTCTCAGAAAAGCTGAGGCCAGTGTCATCGAGTTAAGATAGCCCATGCAAACACTTGCACTCATTGGGAATCCCAATTGCGGGAAAACCACACTGTTCAATCTGCTGACGGGAACCAGTGCCTATGTGGGAAACTGGCCTGGTGTAACGGTGGAAAAGAAAGAGGGGATGACCAACGGTCATCGCATTCTCGATCTTCCCGGCATCTACTCCCTTTCCCCCTACTCCCCCGAGGAGAAGCTTTCCAGGCGCTACATTCTTGATGAGCAACCGGATCTCATCATTGACGTCATCGACGCCACCAATCTTGAACGCAGTCTCTACCTCACCAATCAGCTCGCCGAATTGGGCAGGCCCTTGCTCTTGGTCCTGAACATGGAAGACCTCCTGGAGAAGGAAGGCATTACCATCGATGCAAAGCTCCTCTCCCAGATGGCCGGAGCACCGGTGGTACAGATCTCCGCCAGCAAGGGAACAGGCATTGCTGAACTGCAGAAGCAAATCGAAAAAAGCCTCTCCGAAAAGAAACTCCCTCTCTGCCCTCTCTTCTCGAACTATGTCGAGCGCTATATCTCAGAGATCATCGGAGACGACTACCTGCACCAGATACCCAAGGGAAGGCAGATGCGCTGGGCGGCGATCAAGCTGCTCGAAGCCGACGAGCTCTTCCTCTCCTCCATGCCGACGCCTCCCCCTGCCTTCCAGACCTATATCGAACAAGCAAGGAAGGAGCTTGCAGCCCACTTTGATGATGATCCCGAGGCAATCATCATAGACCAACGCTACAAGGTGGCTGAACACATAGCCCAAGACTGCCAAGTCAGAAAGAAGACAAAGAAAGGCTTTGACTTCGACTCCATTGCAACCCATCGCTTTGCAGCCATCCCTCTCTTTCTCGCCATCATGGCAGGGGTCTTCTACCTCTCCATCGGCTTGGTCGGTGGATATACCACCCCTCTCTTGGAAACACTGTTTGCATTTCTTGGCGAGCAGGTCCATCTGACGGCAGACCGATTCGGGGTGTATCCCCTGCTCAGTGGCATTCTTGCCGACGGCATCATCGCAGGGGTGGGTGCAGTCCTGACCTTCGTTCCCCAACTCTTCGTACTCTTCCTGCTGCTCTCCCTGCTCGAGGACTGCGGCTACATGGCCCGTATTGCCTTCATCATGGACAGGATGATGCGAACCCTCGGCCTTTCCGGCAAATCCATCATTCCGTTGGTCATCGGTACCGGCTGTTCCGTTCCTGCAATCATGAGCAGCAGAACCATCGAACACCGAAAACAGCGTGAACTGACGGTCATCGTCACCCCCTTCATCCCTTGTGGGGCCAAGATGCCTGTCTTTGCCCTTATGCTCACCTACTTCTTCCCAGGCAAGTGGTTCATCGCCCCGATGATCTACCTGCTTGGCATCGTGGCGGTTGTGGTCACCGGCCTGCTTGCCAGGGCACTGGACAGGCACAAGGAAACGAACGCCTTCATTCTGGAGCTTCCCCGCTACCAGATCCCCTCACCTCGCAACACCTGGTTGCAGACCCGTGAACGCACTTTGGGGTTTATCCAGAAAGCTGGGACGATCATCCTACTCTCCTCGGTCATCATTTACCTGCTCTCCTCCTACTCCTTCACCTTGCAGGCAGTGGATGCCGAGCAGAGCATGCTTGCCATGCTCGGAAGAGTCATCGCTCCACTCTTCGCTCCTTTGGGATTCGGCTTCTGGCAAGCCAGTGTTGCCCTGCTCACTGGTATTGCGGCAAAGGAATCCATTGTCAGCACCTTGAGTGTGACCATCGGTACAGCCAATCTGGGGGCGTTCTTCACCCCAGACAGCGCCCTCTCCTACATGACATTCATCCTGCTCTCTTCTCCTTGCATTGCTGCAATCAGTGCAATGTTCAAGGAACTGGGAAGCAAACGAAAGCTTCTCTATGCCGTCCTCTGGCAGACCGGCTTTGCCTATGTTGCTGCACTGCTGGTCCGTCTCATCGTCCTTGTGACAGTGTGAGGTTCCTATGCTTATCACCATCTTGGCCAACGTGGCCGTAGCTTCCATCATACTCGCGCTTCTTGCCTTCGCCATCAGCATCATGGTCAAGCA
>RZYT01000288.1 GCA_009930195.1 Spirochaetia bacterium
CGGTAGTTCAGGATTCTTTGGCGTGCTTCCTGCATCCAGTTCACATCTGCCTCGACTACAGCGGAGAGATAGTGGTTGAAGGAGTAGTCCTGCAGGTATGTGTACACTTTGTCGGCGGTGTAGAAGAGGTTGTAGTACTCAAGACTTTGCGACTTGTCCATCGAGCGCAGTCTGGAAAGCGATTCATTGATGAAGTCCAAGCCGTTTGCTATGCCACGATAAAGAAAGTATCGCTCATTGTCCTCTTCATAGTCGATGGCAAGTCGATGCATCGTAATTTGCATTTCCCTGTCAAGAATCCAATAATCCTCCAACAGGCTGGCCGTGTCGGTTTGTTCTGTGGAGATGGAGCGAAAGAGGGCCCTGCTCTGCACCAGTTGACCGCTGAGCGTATTGAGCGCCTCGTAGCGGTTGTTTCTGTTCTGCATTTGCGCCAGCAGGGAGAAAACCAGGCTGAAGAGGATGATCACCAGGGCAAGGATGATCGAGAGCATGGCGAGGTTGTAGGAGAGGAGCCAGCCCCGCAGTGTTCCTGTTCTCTTTGGTGTGAGTTCTTGTCCCATGATGAGAGAGTATATCATGAAGAAGGCAGGATGCAGGAAGAAATCAATACCAGTGAATACTGAAGAGTTGTACTAAAAGTTATAAAAAAAGTCCCAAATAGTGGATTTGGTAGGACAAAAGGAAGAAAGTTTGTGAATTTTCCCAATTTTTCCGGCTTCAATCCTCTTTCTCCGTCGGTGATACTGTAGCAGAACCAAATATCAAATGTTCCTGAAGGAGGAACCGAAATGAAAAAAATCATGTTGACCGTATTGATGGTCGCCCTGCTTGTAGCTCCGGCTTTTGCACAGGGTGGACAGGAGAGTGGTGCAGCTGCCCAGAAGCAGGTTGTACTTCGCCTTGCAGATAACCAGCCCATCGGCTATCCAACCGTTGTTGGTGATGAAGAGTTTGCTCGCTTGGTCGGTGAATACACCAATGGCCGCATCAAGATTGAAGTGTACCCCCAGGGTCAGCTTGCTGATGAGAAGAGTGCAATCGAGCAGGTCCAGTTTGGCGGCATCGACTTCACCCGTGTCTCCATCTCCCCGCTGGCTTCCTTCCAGCCGCTGCTGAATGCTCTGCAGATGCCGTACCTCTACCGCGATGCAGACCACATGTGGAATGTGCTCAATGGTGAGATCGGTCAGTTCTTCCTCGACTCCATGGAAGAGAAGGGTTTTGTCGGCCTCGTATACTACGATAGCGGCGCTCGTTCCTTCTACAACACCAAGAAGCCGGTGTACACCGTTGCCGACCTCAAGGGCATGAAGATCCGCGTCCAGGAGTCCGCTCTCATGATAGGTCTGGTACAGGCTCTCGGTGCAGTTCCCACCCCGATGGCATACGGCGATGTCTACAGCGCCTTGCAGACCGGCGTCATCGACGGTGCTGAGAACAACTGGCCCTCCTATGACTCCTCCAGCCACTATGAGGTTGCCAAGTACTTCTCCATCGACGAGCACACCCGTGTTCCCGAGATGATCATTGCCAGCAAGATCACCATGGACAAGCTCTCCGCCGAGGATCAGGCCATCATCAAGAAGGCTGCCAAGGAATCCCAGGCCAAGCAGGTTGCTGCATGGGCTGAGTACGAGAAGAAGAGCGAAGCCAAGGTACGTGCTGCCGGCAGCCAGATCAACAAGATCACCAACCAGGCTGAGTTCGCCGCCGCAATGGCTCCTCTCTATCAGAGTCAGCTCAACGATGCCCAGAGGGCATGGGTTGAGAAAATCAAGGCTGTGAAGTAAATTAGAATCAGATTCCAAAGGGTGTGGGGTTTCTTGCGAAACCCCACGCTCTTTGCCATATCATCCCTTTTGGAGGTATCCCATGGAGCAGTTCAAGAAAATTCTTGACGCCTTGTTTGTATGGGTTCTCAAGCTGGCCATGCTCATGTTGATGGCGATGGTAGTCATCGTATTCTTCAACGTTGTGCTGCGGTACGGATTCAGTTCCGGCATCCACTGGGCAGAAGAGATTTCCCTTGTCATTGTCATCTGGTTTACGTTCATCTCCATGGCCCTCGGTGTCAAGGAGAACCTGCACATCAACGTAAGCATCCTCCCGAGGAAGCTTCCCGCCAAGTTCTTCCTCTCCCTGGATGTCCTCAAGGACCTGTTGGAAGTGCTCATTGGTGTCATCATGATCATCTATGGTTGGAGGCTCACCCTCAACGGTGCCAAGTCCTTCCTTCCTGCAACCCAGATTCCCAACTCGATCAACTATCTGGTGTTGCCTATTGCGGGCATCTTCATCATCCTGTATGCCGCAATCTACCTGACTGAAGACCTTAGGAAATTCAAAGGAGGGGCACACGTATGATGAATGCCAGCATGGGTACTCTCATCCTGATCGGCTCCTTCGTATTGATGCTGATCCTCAAGTTCCCGATCACCTTCTCGCTGTTCCTCTCATCCGTCTTTACGGCGATGTACCTGAACCTGCCGATGATGTCCATCGTGCAGAGACTGGTGAGCGGGGTGAACTCATTCAGCCTCTTGGCCATCCCGTTCTTCATCCTCAGCGGTGAGATCATGAGCCAGGGCGGCATCTCCCGGCGCCTGGTGGCCTTCGCCAACGCCCTCATCGGGCGGGTGCGCGGCGGACTTGCCCAGGTGAACATCCTTGCCTCGATGTTCTTCGGCGGCATCAGCGGTTCGGCTGTTGCGGACGTCTCCTCCATCGGTGCGATGCTCATCCCCATGATGGTCGACGACGGCTATGAT
>RZYT01000052.1 GCA_009930195.1 Spirochaetia bacterium
CTGCGGTGGCACCTGCGGCGACTCCACCTATGATCAAAAGGTTTTTCATCAAATTCTCCTCACTTGTTTCGAGAAGAACAATACACATTTTAATTGCTAGTGACAAGTATTTGTAGTGGCAACTAATCAAAAAGATAAAAAATAATCGATAAAAAGCAATTCTGTAAAATTTATCGGTCACGTTCCTCTTCGAAATACTCAAACAAGTCCCCTGGTTGGCACTGCAAAGCCTTGCAGATGGCTTCCATTGTACCAAGCCGCACAGCACTCACCTTCCCTGTCTTGAGGTTCGATAGGTTTGCCAGGGTGATACCCACCTGCTCCGAGAGCTCGGTAAGAGACATCTTCCGGTCAGCCATGACCCGGTCCAGCCGTATGATTATTGCCATTCCTTCACCTATACCGTTTGTTCATATTCATGTTGCAAGCCAAGCCCATAGGCAAATACCTCTGACAAGACAAGCAACAACAGTGCATAGAGTGCCTGGGAAGGAAGCAATTGGAACTGATAGGAAACGAGGCCGGAAAACGTTCCCCAATCCTGGCTGAACGCCAAGAGAAACAGCAGCTGGCGAGCATAGGCTAGCACCAGCAACAGCATGCCCATACGTCTGACCAAAGCAGGCAGATTCTTGGGTAGGGCTTTCTCTTTGTGCAGGCCTACCAGCATTGTTCTGAGCAAAGCGAGTGCAAGCAGTCCTATGATCAGGCAAACCTCAAGCAACAGGGAGTACATCACATACGACCCCACACTCGATGCTTTCACGGCAACGGCAAGCTGAAGTCCCTCCGAGAAGACCAGAGGCAACGTATATTCGCCTTGCACCGCATTGAGGACCAGATGGATGCCAAGTCCCAGGATGGCTAGTCCTCCCAGGATGATACTGAGGGAAAACACGAAGATGAGCAGACGCAAACCTTTTCCGGATAGTTGAAGCATAGCAGCCTCCTATATTGTTTTACAACTATTTTTTATCGTTATACAATAATTTTGTCAAGGAGTGTGGCCATCCTAGTGCGGTAATTGTTGCCAGCTTCTTAATAATATTTAAGCTGACAACCAGGATTCACTCAAGTACACTCTTTGTATGATTGCTACACGATGGGCACGTACAGAAAAAGAGTACCAAGCTATTCAAACCTTTCTTGCTGGACATGAGCTTGCATTCGAATCACAAGCTACTGACACGGTCATACTGTATGAGGATGATTGTCTGGTGGGAACCGGAAGCCTTGATGATGGGGTGTTGAAATGCATAGCCATCTCCCCATCAAGACAAGGAGAGGGGCTGGTAGGAACAATCCTCACCTCACTGGTACAGAAAGCCTATGAGAGGGGTTTCGATCACCTATTCATTTACACCAAGCCGGACAACTTGAGAATTTTCAAACCCTTTGGGTTCCATCCGATTGCGAAAACCCAAAACGTGCTCCTCTTGGAAAACAGAAAACAAGGAATCCAAACGTTCGTGAAATCCCTTCCGGGCAGGCGAAATGGTGTCATCGGCTCCATTGTCATGAATGCAAATCCTTTTACGCTGGGACATCGGTACTTGGTGGAAAGTGCACTGCGGGACGTGGATGAGTTGCAGGTCTTTGTCCTTTCTTCCCAAAAGAGCATCGTGCCTCCTCAGGTACGACTGAAGCTGGTACGAGAGGGGTGTGCGGACCTGGAAAAGGTCCTCGTGCAGGAGAGTGGGGATTATCTTGTTTCCACAGCCACCTTCCCCACCTACTTCCTTCCAAAAGATCGCATTGAAACAGCAAACGCTGAACTCGATATCTGCATATTCATGGATTACTTTGTACCGGAGTTGCACATCAGCAAACGATTTCTGGGAACCGAGCCGCTGAGTCCGATCACCAACTCCTATAATCAGGAGTTGCTTGCCAGCCTGCCCAAGGAAGGAGTCGAGGTTCAGGTACTTGAACGCAAGCAAACCCAGGGTGACGTAATCAGTGCCTCACGAGTTCGGGCACTCATGAAAGCAGGTGATCTGAAAGGGGTGCGACCACTTGTTCCAGACCCAACCTGGGAATATTTGCATTCAGAAGAAGGAAGGAGGTTGTTTCAGGCCGAAAAAACATAGCCTACACCCCAAACAGTTGCCAAATACCTGGGTTCTTTCACATTATCCTCAATCTTGGAGCGGAGTCTGTTTATATACACCATGATGGTATTGTCATCCACAACCGTATTCCCCCATACCTCCTGGTATAAGGCTTCTTTCGAAAAGACTTGCTTGGGATGTGACATGAACAGATGAATCAGCGACAACTCCTTACCCGAAAGGAAAAGCTCCTGATCGTTTTTGTAGAAGCGGAATGTTTTGGTGTTGAAGGTGAATGGTCCTAGCGTGAGCAGTGGGTTTTGGTCTTTCTGGGCGATATTTGCACGTCGAATGAGTGCCTGGATCTTCGCACCGAGCACAATTGGGTTGAAGGGCTTTGCAATATAGTCGTCAGCACCGATGCCAAGGCCATACAATGTATTGTAATCCTCGGATCGGGCACTGATGATGATGACCGGGGTCAGGATTCCTTGGGAACGGATGGATTGCAAAACAGAAAACCCATCGTTGCCACCAAGCATCACATCCAGGAGTATGATTTGGAACGAATCGGGATTGTTTTTGATCAGAGCCAAAGCAGTTTCCCCATCCTCGGCAAGCACCGCCTGAAGCCCATTGTTCGCCAATACTTTTGCCAGTACTTTCCGGATGCTCTCATCATCATCCACCACAAGTGCACGATTTGCCATTACAGACTCCTTGGAGCTTTCTCTTACAATTTTGCTGTACCAGTATACTATAAGGATTAGGTTTTGCAAGAATGGATACCAAAGAACACATCCGCCACCCGAGAATCATCTGGCTGACAACAGCCTCCATCATCATAGGCCTCATCCTGATTTTTCTCTTGTCCTCACTCTTGAACAAGTATTCGGACAACATGATCGAAAGCCAGAAGGCCACCTATAGCAACATAGTCAAAAACATTGCAATCAGTATTGAGAATGAAGTAAGCCAAACCGAACAATCCCTTCAGTTTTTTGTGAATACCAAGGATTTCAATGATGCCCTGGTCACCTTCAAGGAGGAAGAACGCTCCTGGCCACTCAATCAGATATCACTCCTGTTTTGCGTCTACTACTCCCAGGTCATTGAGAATATGTTGATTTCCACAACCGAACAACTCTCTTCCAGTTTCTGGTCGCTCAAAAAGAAAAACTACACAAGAGCAGCTCTGGTCAGCCAGAATGAGTTTGCCACGATCGACATCTATTTGGAAAAGGAAAACCCAAGCCATTCCTATTTGGGAATCACGGTATCGAATACCGATGGCAATTTCGTGACCGCGATGCTGGATCTTGATCTTATGTACCAACGTCTGATCAGCCATATGAAGATTGACATCGGGACCGACATCTTGGTCAACAACAGCAATGGTTTGATCCTCATGTCCAGCAATGCAGGCATTGTAGGAAAAGATGCCTACGAGGTCTACCGGGACCTTGTGGAAGGAAAACAAGGTGATCCGGAAGAACTACTGAGCATCTTGTCCCATCAAGGGGAACGCAAGGAAGGAAGCGAAAGCTTTGTGGGGTATTGGCTCTATGATGAGACCCAGACTCCATCACAGAAGTTGAGTGTCTACGTTCCTGCCAACATAGACGCCGGTTTTTTGGTGATCAGCGCAATAATCGACTATCAGAAAGTAATACAACCACTGCAGCAGATGTATGTCAGCATCTCGGCATTGGTGATAGCAATCGTACTGGTGTTCATAGGTCTGATTGTCTTCTTGTACATCACCAGCAAACACAAGGAGGAGATGGAAAAAGAGAACCGGTTCCTCAGGGAACTCAACCAGACGCTTCAGTGTGTCAACGAAAACCAACGCTTGAAGAACCATCAGCAACGGCTGGAAATCATTGGCACCATGACGTGTGGCATCGCCCATGAATTCAACAATTTGCTCACACCCATCATGGGGTACTCTGGAATGTTGCTTGCCCAAAAGACAGAACAGGACAGTGAGTATGAGGACGTGAAAGAAATTTTTGAAGCAAGTGAGAAAGCCAAGGAGATAATCCAACAGATATCGGCTTTCGGAAGAATCAACTCCGACATGACGTACCATCAGGTGAGTGTCACCCAATTCATCACACAGGTTACCAAACTTGCGCAAGGGCTGATGCCTGCACATGTCAGATTTCTTTCCAGCTTGCCGGAACAAGAATATTACTTGTTTGGAAATACCACCCAATTGACGCAAGTGGTGCTCAATCTAATCGTAAACGGAATTGATGCGATCGGAAAACAAGAGGGGGTCATCACCCTCTCCTTCCATCTTGACCACTCCTACAGTGACGAGTCAGGCAGCCCTTTTGGCGGAGCCAGTACCAAAACCTATGGCTGCCTCCACATATCCGATAATGGTTGCGGTATGGATGAGGAAACACAAAAACATATCTTCAAGCCTTTCTATACCACCAAGTCCAAACAGGGAGGGAGCGGACTCGGCTTGATCATCTCAGAAAACATCATTCATGCCCACCATGGGAAAATCCTGGTATCTTCCCAACCACAGAAAGGCTCAGAATTCATCCTGTTGCTTCCTATCACCAACAAGCCCATGGAAACCCCTCCCGCCCTATCATTGCCAAGTCTCAAGAAAAAACAGGAAACCATTGCGGATGTGCTTATCATCAATACCGACGCGTCTATTTTGAAACTGTTCGCAAAAGGTCTAACCAAGCAAGGCTATCAGGTTACCAAAATCCAGGACAGGTTTGATGCATTGGAGATTCTGGAACTTCATACCTATCAGGTGTTGGTGACGGACGATTCCATGGAACAGGTTTCCTGGTCCGATCTTGTCATGAAGGCAAGAAGCATGACCCCAGCGCTAGTTATTATACTCCTGGCAAGTACCATTACAAAGGAAGTCATTGATGCGGTAAGTACCGGAATCATTGATGGATTTCTGCTCAAACCTGTATCGATAAGCGAATTGGAAGAAAAAATGCTTGATGTGCTCAAGTACTGAATCCTTAATGGAATTTTAGAATTTCGTAAGGCTCCATTAAGAGCTGGCGGTACATACTGTATCTAGAGAAGGAAAAACCTTCAAGAAATTGAAAAAGGAGAATCGTATGAAAAAAGTATTGCTCGCAATGCTCGTTGCTCTAATGCTCATGCCAATTGCTCTGTTCGCAAATGGTGATGCAGAGGCTTCTGGCGGTCAAGCTACCGTCAATTACCCCAAAGGCAATATGGATTTTGTTGCCCCAGCAGGAGCTGGCGGTGGTTGGGATCTGACCATCCGAACCGTTGGCAAGGTATTGGCTGACACTAAGTTGGTGACCGTTCCCATGCCTGTCAGAAACGCCCCAGGCGCTGGTGGTGCAGTACATCTTGGAACCCTCCAAACCAAGAAAAATGATGACAAGACCATTACCGTCTACTCTCCCCCGATTCTTTTCTTCAACCTGAATGGCACCAGTCCCTACGGATTCAGGAACACAACCCCGCTTGCACGCCTGATCGCCGACTATGCTGCATTTGTGGTAAAAGCCGACTCTCCTTACGAAACCATCAATGATGTGATGGAAGCTCTGAAGAAAGATCCGAAGGCTGTCAAGATCGGCGGCACCAGTGCAGCTGGTTCAATGGACCATGTTCAGTTCCTGATCGTAGCATCTGCCGCAGGCGTAGATGATCTTGATAAGATCGATTACGTTGCGTTTGATGATGATGGCGCCACACAGGTGATGGGTGGACACATCGACCTCTTCTCGACAAGCCTTGCTGATGTCATGGGACTCATTGAGTCTGGCGATCTCAAGTGTCTTGCCCAAACCTCCGACCACAGAATCGGCACCGGGCTCAAGGCAGAAATCCCCACCTGTATCGAAATGGGCATTGATGTAACGTTCCAGAACTGGCGCGGCTTGTTTGGAGCACCGGGTATGCCTGAGTACGCTCAGACCTACTGGAGAGAAACCCTGGCCAAGATGGTCAAGACCCCAGAATGGAAGGAAGTATTGGCCCGCTATGGTTGGGATGATGTATATCAGGACGCTCCTGAATTCAACACGTTCCTCGTGGAAACTGAAGCACAGTACAAGAAGATCCTGACCGAAATCGGAGTCATCTAACCAAGCAAAAGCTACTGGCCCCTCATTTTCGGGGGGCCACTTCATTCGGAGGTCTGTATGTCCTTATCATTGATCATGTCCATGCTGGTTACCTTGCTAGGTGCTTTGTATACCCTTGCAACATTGCTCCTTCCGGAAGCAAGAATCGGCATTCCCAATGCACCAAAAGTATTTCCACTCTTTCTGGGGGCCTCGATGCTTGCCATCGGAGCACTCCTCGTGGTTTCGGAACTTCGCACTATGCCGAAAACCGAGAAGGAACGTGAAGATGCAAAGAAGTCCCTGGCATTCGGAGCTGCAGAAAAGAATATTCTCCTTACTATCGTGAATGGGCTTTTGTATGCAGTGATTTTTAATCCGCTCGGGTATGTGTTTTCCACAGTGATCTTTCTCGAACTTGAACTCATCATTTTCCGAGGGAAGAAGCGATGGCTTCATTCGCTGATGATTTCAGCAATTTTTGCACTCGTTGCATTCTTATTGTTCTACACCGGACTGGGGGTATATCTGCCCACATCATTCCTCGAATTCATCTAGGAGTACTGTATGGAAAGTTTGCAGTTGTTGCTTGACGGTTTCAGTGTAGCCTTGGTACCCATCAATATCATGTGGGTTACCATTGGTGGAATACTGGGAACCATAGTTGGGATGCTTCCAGGACTGGGCCCAGCCACTGGGGTGGCGGTATTGCTCCCCCTTACCTTTACCATGGGTCCTGTTGCAGCCCTCATCACGATGGGTGGCGTGTATTACGGTGCAATGTACGGAGGATCCAGGTCCTCGATTCTCATCAACACTCCCGGAGATGGAGCAGCCATTGCTGCTACGTTTGATGGATACCCCATGGCAATGAAAGGAAAGGCGGAAAGTGCCTTGGCCATCAGCGCCATTGCTTCCTTCATTGGAGGAACCATCTCGACATTCCTGATTGCCTTTCTCGCCATCCCTGTTTCTCGCTTTGCCTTGAAATTCGGACCTTCCGAGTACTTCCTTCTCTACCTCTTTGCTCTGACAGCTACTGCGACAATGAGTGAAGGGAACAAAGCCAAGGGATTTGCCTCCATGATTCTTGGGCTGATGATTGCCACCATCGGCATTGACATGCAAAGTGGCGTCTCCCGATTCACCTTCGGTATCCTCGAGTTACAAGGCGGCATTGATTTCCTGATTGTCATCATTGCTATGTTTGCCCTCGGTGAAGTATTGAAAAGCTTCAAGAATATTTCCGATGGCAAGAAACAGATGCAAACCAAATTCGGGAAAATATGGATTACCAAGGATGAGTGGAAAGCCTGCTGGAAACCAATTCTTCGTGCAACACCAATGGGATTCTTTGTCGGGGTTCTCCCCGGTGCCGGTGGAACCATTGCCTCCCTTATGGCCTACTCCACAGAAAAGCAACTGAGCAAACATCCTGAGCAATTCGGCGAAGGGGCGATTGAGGGATTGGCCGCTCCTGAAGCAGCAAACAATGCAGCTTCGGTTGGTGCCATGATTCCCATGCTTGCCTTGGGTGTTCCGGGCTCAGGTACCACTGCGGTCATGATGGGTGCCTTGTTGATGCTTGGCTTGCAGCCTGGACCAAAATTGTTCCAGATGCAGACCGAAGTTGTCTGGGGCTTGATCGCTTCCATGTTCGTGGGAAATATCATTCTCGCCATCATCAATATCCCGATGGCAGGACTGTTGGTCCGGGTACTCTCCGTACCTCCCCGGGTGCTCTACCCGATTGTGCTTGCTTTGACGTTCATCGGAACGTACGCAATTGCCAGCAGCACTGCATCATTCTACTTGTTGCTTGTTTTCGGAGTTGCGGGATATCTTTTGATGAAAGCAAAATTCCCCACATCTCCCTTGGTGTTGGCTGTCATTGTAGGCAACAGCATGGAACAAAGTTTCAGAAGAGCGTACACCTTGTCCAATGCAAAGTTTGACTTCCTGTACAGCAGTCCTTTGTGTGTCATCCTGATCATCCTGACCATCGGTGCACTCGCTCTTCCGTTCATTCAAGACGCACTGCGCAAGAAGAAAGCTCAGAATGCATAAGGAAACTGTATGGAGATCATAAAAACGGCATCTGCAGGAACCTTGGAATCGAGCGACATCATGATTACGGTCACCCGGGGGAACACCCCTGGACTGACGGTTCATCTGACCAGTTCGGTGGAAAAGCAGTTTGGAAATCAGATTCGGTCCGTCATAGCCGATTGCGCACGGTTGCTGGGCGTTGGGGATGCAGATATCACCGCAATCGACCAAGGCGCCCTCGATTGCGTCATCAAGGCTCGGACAAAAACCGCACTCTACCGTGCCGCTGGCAGTACAGCGTTTGAATGGGAGGCTTGAGATGGAACGGCTACGAAGAACGATGATGTTTATTCCTGGCAACAATCCTGCCATGGTAAAGGATGCCTATATTTATGGGTGTGACAGCATCATGTTTGATCTGGAGGACAGCGTCTCGATTTCTGAGAAAGATGCAGCGCGTTCTTTGGTCTTCCATGCACTCACTACCATCGATTATGGGGACAAGGAGTTGGTGGTTCGGGTGAATGCCCTTGATACCGATGAAGGCATTGCCGATCTTGAGGCTATGGTACGTGCGGGGGTAGACGTCATCCGCTTGCCCAAGACGGAGGGTCCGGAAGACGTTGTTTTCTGTGATGAGCAACTGACCCGCATAGAGAAACAGATCGGAAGGCCGATTGGATCGACATCGATGATGGCTGCAATAGAGAGTGCCGGCGGCGTCCTGAACGCACCGCGTATTGCCTGTGCAAGCAAGCGTCTGATCGGGATTGCCCTCGGTGCAGAGGACTATGTGACAAATCTCAAGACCAACAGGTCCGCAGATGGGGTGGAGTTGATGTTCGCCCGTTCCATGATTCTGCACAGTGCACGGATAGCCGGTATTGCTGCTCTCGATACGGTGTACTCGGATGTCAACAACGAGGAAGGGTTCCGTGCGGAAGTGCAACTGATCAAGCAGTTGGGATTCGATGGAAAATCCATCATCAATCCACGGCAAATTGCACCTGTTGTTGAAATATTCACTCCATCAGCCAAAGAAATTGAGAAATCCTTGGCCATCATGGAAGCCATTGAGGAAGCGAACAGGAGAGGGAGTGGAGTCATCAGCCTCAATGGGAAGATGATTGACCGACCCATTGTGCTGAGAGCACAACGGGTACTGGACTTGGCTCGAGCAGCCAAAGTCCTGAAATAGGAAGGAGAAAACTGTGACACCTTTGACAGACATCCCTTATTACCAAGAATTCGGAAAAGAATTGCATGGGGAATTTGTGGAAGCACAGGTTCATAAGGACTATTTGACTGTTCATGAGCGGGAAGAACGGAAAAACAAGATTGTCAAATCCCTGGAAGAAGCAATACAGCTTTCCGGTTTGAAAGATGGCATGACCATCAGTTTCCATCATCACTTCAGGAATGGTGACTTTGTCCTGAACATGGTGATGGATGCCATTGCAAACCTAGGCATCAAGCACCTTACGTTGGCAGCGTCTTCGTTGATCGACATCCACAAACCCCTGATAGAGCATATCAGGAATGGGGTTGTCCACCGCATCGAAACCAGCGGGGTTCGTGGAGAACTCGGGGATGCCATCAGCAGAGGCCTGATGGACGTCCCGGTGATTTTCCGTTCCCACGGAGGTCGCGCTGCTGCCATTGAGTCAGGGGAGGTTCCCATCGATGTTGCGTTCTTGGGTGCTCCTTCCTGCGATCCATTCGGCAATGCAAACGGCTATAGCCGTGACAATGACAACGGTGTGGTGTGTGGATCGATGGGATATGCCAAACTTGATGCCCAATATGCAAAACGCGTAGTCATCATAACCGACAACATCGTCCCCTTTCCCAATGTCCCTTTCGGGATTCCGGAAAGCGATGTGGATTTCATCGTAAAGGTTCCTGCCATCGGGGATTCACAGGGAATCATGGTGGGAGCCACCAGATACACAAAGAATCCCAAGGAACTGATGATAGCGCAGACTGCTGCGGATATCATTGAAGCATCAGGACTATTTCGCAATGGGTTTTCCATGCAAATGGGTTCAGGTGGTGCATCCCTGGCGGTGGCACGTTTCCTCCGTGACAAAATGGTGAAGCAGAACATCAAAGCCTCCTTTGCCTTGGGAGGGATAACCGGACAGATAGTCACGATGCACGAGGAAGGTCTCATCAAGAAGATTCTTGATGTTCAGTCTTTTGATCTGGATGCTGCAAGTTCGTTGAAAAACAACCGAATGCACCAACAAATCTCAGCATCCTATTATGCCAGTCCAAACAATGATGGAAGTGCTGTCAACCAGTTGGATTTTGTAATACTTTCCGCCCTTGAAGTGGATATCAACTTCAATGTGAATGTCCTGTTGGGTTCAGACGGATTGATCAGAGGAGCGATAGGAGGACATCAGGATACAGCCTCCGGGGCTGCCATCTCAATCATCACGTGCCCATTGACCCGTGGACGTATCGCCACCATCGTCGATTCGGTCGAATGTTTGGTAACCCCAGGAAAGACAGTGGATATCATCGTCACCGATCATGGGGTGGCGGTCAATCCGAGAAGGCCTGATTTGAAACAAAAGTTGCTTGCATCAGATATCCATGTGGTTGAGTTGGCGGAATTGCGGAAAAAGGCCCTGAAGCTCGTAGGCCAGCCGATGCCAATTCCTTATACCGACAAGATTGTCGGGGTAGTCACCTATCGGGATGGGTCTGTGATCGATCTTATCAGGCAGGTTAAGGATTCGGAGGAGTAGTATGGATGCAATGAGCCTTCAGTCAATCGTATCGGCACTGAGTGCTGCCCAGGAGTGTGCACAGGCAACAGACCCAACGGCTCACTTTGCATCCATCCTTTCTGCGCGCGAGAACCGGGCACAAAAAAGAGAGCGTCTTTTCAATGGGAAGTGTTCATCGTTGGTGACAGCAACGATGAATATTCCTGGGCCCATCAAGTCTTCGTCCCTGATCAACCGCAGCTTCGACCTGGCCTTGCAGGATTTGTTTGTTGAATTGGGCGGTTGCCAACTCTTTCTTGTCGAGAAGGAGACCAATGCGGCAGGTCCCTATGCAATCTTCCTGATTGAAAACCCTACCCAACCTTTGCACATGAAATCGCTCTTGGTCAATTTTGAAACCACCCATCCCATCGGGCGGTGGCTGGATTTGGATGTGTATCTTGATAAGGATACGTTGATCAAGCGCAGCTCTCTCAATCTCCCTGAGCGAACATGCTTCCTTTGCAATGAAAATGCAACCATTTGCAGAAAGCAGGGAA
Source organism: Spirochaetia bacterium (assembly GCA_009930195.1). GTDB lineage: Bacteria > Spirochaetota > Spirochaetia > Sphaerochaetales > Sphaerochaetaceae > Sphaerochaeta. Next base: position 11,469 of record RZYT01000052.1, read on the forward strand.
ACCACTCGTTGCAGGCATTGTGTTCTTATACCATGAAACACCTGAAAGCATATGTTGCAACCAACGGAATTCATCACCCAAACAGTCTATGAGTCTCTGTTGGAGGAGGTCACAACCACCCCAAAGCCGGGCTTGGTCGACCTCAACAACAACGGCTCCCATCATGACCTCAATCTGGAACTATTCAGATTGAGTGCAGAAGCACTCAAATCGACTTTTCATGAGATTGCTTCCCTGTCTCTTGCATGGAACGACCCGTTGGATTCCTTGTTTTCTGCCATACGGACAGTAGGCAAGCAAGGTGAGCTGCGCATGTTTGAGGCTACGGGAGGAGTCAATACACATAAGGGAGCTCTCTTCTCCCTTGGAATCCTTTCTGGTGCCAGTGCCTATGCCATCGGTCATGGCCTTCCACTGGATCCGGCATCCCTGTGCCAACTCGTTTCACGCATGACCAAACAAACCCTTGAGCAAGAGTTGTTCATTCTCTGCCAGAAAGATCCTACGTCCCATGGTGAAATGCTGTTTCGCACACGTGGGCATAGAGGAATTCGTGGTGAGGTGATGGAAGGGTTTCCCAGCATCGTTGCCTACATCCTGCCATACTTTCCTCAATTCTCCCTACCGTTGGGCATGGACAACAAGATCACCATCTTGCTCACACTCATGGCAAACGTCGAAGATACCAACATCCTCAGCAGAGGAGGATCCCAAGCCCTGGACTACGTACAGGGAGAAGCACATAAGCTGCTCCTTGATCAGCAAAAGCTTACGGGCAGGGAATTCAATGCAAGGCTCATTGCTGCCGATGATGCATTCATTGCCAGAAACCTGAGTGGAGGAGGTGCAGCGGATCTGCTTGCAGTCTCAATTTACTTGTACCGTTTCAGCACTGATCGTGCACTTCTCCAGTTCCCCTGGGCAGAAGGCCCGAACGCTGGCTAGGCAGAAAGGAGTGCTTCATGCGAACAAAGCCAAGAAGCTAGGCCCCCAGACATGTTGTGCGTTCCTGTTGAATTCAATAACAATGTAAGTACGTTCCGAATGCTTCGCATGCTATGATGAATCCATGATTCTGGGAGATAGCATAGAAATGGCGATTGACGTGCACCACCTCAGCAAGCGGTTCAAAGCTTGCGATGCACTGTCGGATGTCACCTTCAGCATTGCGAAAGGGGAAATCTGCGGATTCGTAGGAGAAAACGGTGCGGGCAAGACTACCCTGCTGCGCATCCTCACAGACCTGCAAAGACCGGATGAAGGCGATTATACCTTGCTGGGAACGACAAGGAGCAGTGGGGAGATCGATCGAAGGAAGATCGGCGCCCTGGTCGAATCTCCGGCTTTCTACGCTGACCTGTCTGCAGAAGACAACCTGAAACAGCTGTGCAGGATCAGGAAAGTCCGATCCTTTGAGAG
>RZYT01000289.1 GCA_009930195.1 Spirochaetia bacterium
TTACTGAACTACCCTTAAGTGAGCAAGTGCTCAAAGGCATCGTAGCCGCGGGTTTTACCGACTGTACCGAGGTGCAGGAGAAAGTCCTCCCCGTCAGTCTTTCCCGCAAAGATGTCATGGCCCAGTCAAAGACGGGCAGCGGCAAGACCGCAGTGTATGTGTTGACCATCCTGGAATCATTTGTAGCAGCCCAAAAAGCAGGCAAAGGCAAACCCAAGGCCCTCATCGTAGCCCCTACCCGTGAACTCGCCGTTCAGATTGAAGCGGATACCCTTCAGCTGGCACAATCGGTGGAGAACATAACGGTAGGGTGTTTTTTTGGTGGCGTCGGGTATGGAAAACAGGATGAGCTTATCGAAAAAGGGTGTGACATCTTCGTGTGCACCCCCGGACGCATCCTGGACTACCAGAAGATGCACAAGATTGACTTCCGGGAGTTTGACATCTTTGTGGTTGATGAGGCTGACCGTCTCTTCGACATGGGTTTCTACCCGGACATCCAGAAGATGTTCAGCTTGCTCCGTCCTTGCACCGAGCGACAGACCATGCTCTTTTCCGCAACGTTGGGCACCAAGGTCCGCAACCTCGCCTGGTCGTTCATGAACGAACCGGTCGAGCTTGAGGTCCAACCCGAGGAGATTACCGTAAAGGCAATCACCCAGGAGCTCTATCACATCAGCAAGGCTGAGAAGTTTCATCTCTTTTTGCAGCTTATGAAGAAGGAAGATCCTGCCAACTGCCTCATTTTCACCAACACGAAAGCAAGGTGCATCGAGGTTTCCAAGCGTCTCTCGCTCAATGGCTATCCCACCAAGTATCTGATGGGTGACCTTCCCCAGTCCAAACGTCTTCAGACGATTGAGCGGATGAAGGAAGGGAAGATCAAATTCCTGGTTGCCACCGATGTTGCAGCCCGCGGCCTGCAGATCGATGACCTTGAGCTGGTCGTCAACTATGATATCCCGGATGACTTTGAGAGCTATGTGCACCGCATCGGGCGCACTGCCCGTGCCGGCAAGAGCGGCAAGTCCATCACGTTTGCAGATGAAGAGTACGTGTTCAACCTTGAGGCCATCGAGAACTACATCCAGATGAAGATTCCCGTAATCTGGCCTGCTGAGGGAGACCTGCCTGCCGTTGAGGACAAGAGTGCCTCGTATTCGTTCCGTGATCTGGTCAGCAACGATGAGTATGCCCCGTCCACGATGCGTTCCAAGGGTGGTCCGAGGGACCGCAAGCGCCCCGGTGGAAGGCCCGAGCCTGCACGAAGAACAAGAGAGCAGGGTGATAGGCCTCGTGGCCCACGCAGACCTATGGCAGCAGCGGAAGGACAGGAAAGAAGACCTCGCAGGGATGAACCGGTACAACGCGACCGACGCAGAAGAAGCGGCTCGAAGAGCTATGCCGAAATCCAGAATCTCTCGCTTGAGGAACGACTTGCCTACTACAAGCAGCAGTACCAGAGCGAAGGTGGCGAAGTTGCGCCCAAGAGTTCTGCTCCCAAGGTGCAGGCTTCAGCTCCCAATACGAGTGTACGCAAACCGACTGCTGCCCCAGCCCGGGCAAAGGAGTCGAATGAGGTGAAGCAACCCGAACAGAAAAAGGGATTCTTTGCCCGTTTGTTCGGGAGAAAGAAGTAGCATGCTCAAACGGTTTCTCTCCTATTATCGTCCATACAAAGGTTTGTTCTTTCTTGACATGGGTGTTGCCATATTTGCCAGCGCCCTTGCCATCCTGTTCCCCACCTTGACCAGGCAACTGCTCAGGGTGGAGATACCCTCCCAGAATCTGCGCAACATGGTCATCATCTTCGGCTTGATGCTTCTCATCTACATCCTGCAGGCTGTCTGTCAGTACATCAGGGTGACGTGGGGGCATATTCTGGGAGTGAAGATGGAGACTGACATGCGCAGCGAGCTCTTTGCCCATCTGCAAAAGCTCTCCTTCGGATACTTCGACAAGACGAAGACCGGCCACATGATGAGCCGCATCACCAATGACCTGTTTCAGATCACCGAAATGGCCCATCATGCCCCGGAAGATTTGCTCATCAGTGTGGCAACCATTCTCGGGTCCTACATCGTCATGTTCTCCTACAGCGTGCCGCTCTCCTTGGTATCGATGATTCCGCTTCCCATCATGGTGTTCTATGGCATCTACTATGGCATGCGGATGAAAGCATCGTTTCGCAAGGTGCGCACCACGGTTGCCGATGTGAACAGCAACGTGGAAAACTCCCTGATGGGCATTCGTGAGGTGAAATCCTTCGGAAGGGAGTCGTACCAGGAAGCGAAGTTCAATCAGGTCAACGACGTGCTGCGTGACAGCAAGATGGGCCAGTATCGGGTGATGGGCCGCTACCACTCAATTCTCGGCTTCTTCCGTGAGCTCTACTATTTTTGCACCATTGCCGGCGGAACCATCCTCATTTTCATGGGGAAGGTGCAAAGCTATGATTTGGTGACCTTCATCCTGTATGTCGGGGTGGTGCTTCCTCCCATCGACCGCCTGATCAACTTCACCGAGCAGCTTCAGCAGGGTATGGCAAGTTTTGAGCGCTTTACCCAAGTCATGGACGAGGATCCCTCCATCCAGGATGCAAAGGATGCGAAGGCTCTCAAGGTCGAGGAGGGAACGGTCGTTTTCGACCAGATCAGCTTCTCCTATGACAACTCGTCCTCAGACGTACTGAAAGACCTCACGGTTACCCTCACCGGTGGCACGAC
>RZYT01000290.1 GCA_009930195.1 Spirochaetia bacterium
CAGAACGCCCAACTGCTGTGCAAGGACCTTTCAAAGGTGGAGCATGTAGTGCTCAGCCACGGTCACTATGATCATAGCGGGGGGTTCCGTTCATTTATCGAACAGGTGGGGAATCCCAACGTTTCGCTCTCTGTAGGCAAAGGGTTCTTTACACCAAAATATGCCCGCTTCAATGCATCCTACCAATACTTGGGAAATGATTTTGATGAGTCTTTCCTCCAGAAGTACGGCATTCGCTATGAAGAGGTGGGAGAAACACGACAGATTGCCAATGGGGTATGGATGGTCACGAACTTTTCTCATGCACATCCGGAAGAGACCATCCATCCCCGTTTTGTGTTGCAAAGGCCAGAAGGCTGGATTGCAGATACCTTCTCTGACGAAGTCCTTTTGGTGCTTGAAAGCGCTGAGGGACTGATTGTGCTGGTCGGGTGTTCTCATCCGGGCATCCTGAACATGCTTGATACGGTGCGCAAGCAGTTTGACAAGCCGATATACGCCTTGCTTGGGGGAACCCATCTGGTGGAAGCGGACAGTGAGCGCACCAAGCGTACTCTCAACGCTTTCGAAGAGCAGGGGATAGCCGTCCTTGGCATCTCCCATTGCAGCGGCAGAGAGGCTATTGCCCTGGCGACCGAAGGTTCTTCGGTGCACTATCACAATACTCTTGGTTCTTCCCTTATTCTTGAGCAATAAGGTTTTTAGGTATACGTACAGGAGGAAGAAGACATGGCAGGATGGTATCTCTTTTCAATCATCATTGTCGCAATCGTGGGAATGATTCTCTTGATTTCCAAATTCAAGTGGCATCCATTCATCGTACTGTTGTTGGCTGGGTATTTCGTCGGGGTGTTGGGAGGCATGAAGGTTGACGTTTTGATCAATACGTTGACCGGAGGCTTCGGCTCCATTCTGGGTAGTATCGGTATTGTCATCATCGCTGGTACCATCATCGGTACCATTCTGGAGAAGACAGGTGCTGCGCTGACTATGGCCAATACCATTCTGAATCTGGTTGGCAAGAAGCGTGCTCCGCTCACCATGAGCCTGACAGGCTACATCGTGAGCATCCCGGTATTCTGTGACTCAGGATTTGTTATCCTTTCGCCGATCAACCGGGCCTTGGCTGCAAAGTCGGGTGTTTCGCTTGCAGTGATGGCAACGTGTCTCAGCTCCGGCTTGTACTCCACCCACTGTCTTGTTCCTCCCACTCCCGGCCCTATCATCATGGCCGGAACGTTGCAGGCAGATCTTGGCTTGGTCATCCTTGTCGGTCTTTTGGTCTCCATTCCCGCAATGTTGGTTGGGTATGTCTATGCCCTGAAGATTTCCAGCAAATTTGATATTCCTGCCAATCCTGAGGTCTCACTTGAGGAGTTGGTGGAGAAGTACGGGAAACTGCCTGGTGCGTTCCGCTCGTTTGCCCCCATCCTGCTTCCCATCGTCCTGATCGCCCTGAAGTCTGTGGCTGACTTCCCGTCCTCCCCGTTCGGTGCTGGAATGGTCAAGGCATTCCTTGATTTCATCGGTAACCCCGTAACGGCTTTGATTCTCGGTGTTGGCCTTGCTGTCACCTTGATTCCCAAGTCTGAGAAAAAGGGAACTTCTTTCAACTGGATCAGCGATGGCATCACGAGTTCTGCAAGCATCCTTGCCATTACCGGTGCAGGTGGTGCCTTCGGTGCAGTGCTCAAGACATTGCCCCTTGCTGAGGTTCTGTCCGGCAGCCTGATGCAGATGAATGCAGGTCTTCTGATCCCGTTCATCATTGCAGCACTGCTGAAGACAGCCATGGGAGCCTCAACGGTTGCCATGATTGTGACCAGTGCAATGCTTGCTCCTTTGATGGGACAGCTTGGCTGGACCAGTGAGATGGCGAAGGTGCTCGCCCTGTTGGCCATCGGAGCCGGTTCAATGACTGTTTCCCACGCCAACGACAGCTACTTCTGGGTAGTGTCCCAGTTCTCTGACATGGACACCACCACTGCCTACAAGACACAAACTGGTGTAACCTTTGCGCAAGGCATCACCACGATTGTGGTTCTCATGATCATCGGTGCGTTTGTCCTGTAATGCCTGAATCTGTGTTGATGCCAAGGCAACAACCTTGGCATCAACCTCTGAGGGGGATGGTATGGATCTCATCAACTGGTACTATCAACGGAGAATGCTCAATGCCATGGTTCAGAACAAATGGACCGAGGCCGAGCATTTCACCCGCAAGCTCATCCGTCACCGGGGTGCTTCGGTCGGGTTGGTCTACAACCTTGCCCTGATCACCCTGGGTTCAGGACGAACACAGGAAGCCTATGCACAGCTGCTCGAATCCGTGGAAACCTATGGGGAGAGCCTGCGATTGTGCCGGCTCCTTGGTGATATTGCCTACCTTGACGGAAAGCGGCAAGAATCCTTGCAGTGGTACGGGAAAGCGGAAGATGAAGCCCAGTCCCCGAAGGAACTTCGCCTTATCCGCATGCGGTTGAAGATTCTATCGGATCCCGACTGGTATGGGCGGGTGCTTGGTATCCTTCCCTTGGTTGACCAAGCGCAGCAAGCGATGGAAAAAGAGCCCAATCGTGCTTGGGACCTCTACCGCAAGGTTGTGCTTGAAGACCCCAGCCAAGTGGAGGCCCTCAATAATCTGGGCGTGCTTGAGCTGGAGCATTTCCATCATGCAGAACAGGCTTGCACCTATTTCCAAAAAGTCCTGGA
>RZYT01000053.1 GCA_009930195.1 Spirochaetia bacterium
AGTGTCAAACCGATTTGTGACAAGTGCAAAGTAGTCAGACGGAATGGGGTGGTCCGCATTATTTGTGACAATCCCAAGCACAAGCAGAGACAGAGATAACAGGGTTCGGCGCAAGCCTTCCTACTCTATAAGAGAAATTCAGGAGGCCATGAATGGCGAGAATTGCAGGTGTAGATTTGCCGAACAAGGCAGTGAAAATAGCCTTGACCTATATCTACGGGATCGGTAGATACTCGGCGGTTGAGATTTGTGAGAAAACGAATATCAATCCCGATAGCAACATCAATACCCTTTCAGGTGATGATCTTGCGGTCCTCCGCAAGGTCATTGAAGAAGAGTACAAAGTTGAGGGACGTCTGAGAACAGAAGTCGCTCTGAATATCAAGCGCCTTATGGACATTGGCTGCTATCGTGGCCTTCGTCATCGTAAGGGTCTTCCAGTACGCGGACAGAGGACTAAGACCAATGCCCGTACTCGCAAGGGTAAGAAGAAGACCGTTGCGTCTAAGAAGAAATAAGGAGCAGGTACCAAATGGCTACAGCAAAACGTAAAGTCAAGAAAACGGTATACGAAGGCAACGTCTACATTCAGGCAACCTTCAACAATACCATTGTTACCGTAACCGACCTCAACGGTAATGCGGTATCCTGGGCCAGCGCTGGCGGACTTGGTTTCCGCGGTGCAAAGAAATCCACTCCCTATGCAGCACAGACCACAGCCGAAAAGGCTGCCAAGGCTGCTATGGACAGCGGACTCCAGGAAGTGAACGTATTTGTGAAGGGACCCGGTGTTGGCCGCGAAAGCGCCATCAGGACGTTGGGTGTGCTCGGACTGAAGGTCCGTTCCATCCGTGACGTCACCCCCATCCCCCACAATGGATGCAGACCTCGCAAGAGTAGAAGAGTCTGATGAGGAGATAGCAGTTACATGGCAAGATATACTGGACCTAAGTGCAGATATTGCAGAGCCGAGAGGACCAAGTTGTTCCTCAAGGGAGATCGTTGTCATTCCGGCAAGTGCCCGATGAACGATACCAAGTCCACCGGTCTTCCGGGCAAGGATCCGCGTGCCCGTTCCAAGAAGCCGACCGACTATGGTTTGCAGCTCCGCGAGAAGCAGAAGCTGAAGAGAACCTATTGCATGCTCGAGAAGCAGTTCAAGCTGACCTTCGACGAAGCTGCAAGAATTCCCGGTAAGACTGGTGAGAACCTGATCATGCTCCTTGAGCAGAGGCTCGACAATGTGGTGTTCCGTCTCCACTTTGCAGCAAGCCGCAATCAGGCAGCTCAGTTTGTCAACCACGGGCATATTTTCGTGAATGGCAAGCGTGTAAGCATTCCTTCCTACCGCCTTCGCCCCGGTGACGTTGTCAGCGTTGGTGCAAAGGGTCAGAAGATGCTTATGATCAAGGAGAACCTCAAGGAATATACCAAGAGCGGCGTCTGCCAGTGGCTGAGCCTGGATGTGGATGCCATGAAGGGTACCTTCGTTGCAGTTCCGAGAAGAAGTGAAGTCACCGAGCTCGAGAAGATTAACGAGCAGCTGGTTGTCGAGTTGTATTCCAGATAAGGAGTAACCATGGCACGCAAAAACCTTCTGAAGGGCTTTAAGAAGCCCAAGGGGATAACCTTCGAACACAGCGCAGTTGAGCCGAACTATGGAAAATTCATTGCCTATCCGTTTGAGAGAGGCTTTGGAACCACGATCGGAAACACGCTCAGGAGGGTGCTTCTCTCTTCGATCCAGGGGTATGCCGTCACAGCCGTCAAGTTCACCAGCTTCAATGAGGATGGTGTCCCCCATCTTGTCTCCAGCGAGTATGAGCAGCTCCCTGGTGTCCGTGAGGATATCGCGGATATCATTGCTGCCCTGAAGAAGCTGCAGATCAGGATGCCCGAGGATTCGGAGGGGACCAACCTTCTCATCGAATGCAAGGGACCTGGCGTGGTGACAGGTGCAAACTTCGAGCGTGACCAGGTTGAGATCACCAACAAGGATCTGGTTATCTTCACGATGATGGATGATGCCAACATCGAGATGGAAGTCCAGATTGACCTTGGTAGGGGCTATGTCCCGTCTGAAATCAACGAGAAGTATGTGGAAGAGATCGGGACCATTCCCATCGACGCCACGTTCTCACCGGTTACCCGCGTCAAGTATTCGATTGAACCCACCCGTGTCGGCTATCGTAGTGATTACGACAAGCTTACATTGGAAATCTACACCGATGGTACCATTGCTCCTCAGAATGCACTTGCAGAGGCTGCGAAGATTGCGAAGGAATACTTCCAGATCTTCATCAACTTTGACGAGACGCTGATCAGCAACAACGATGAGGTGGATGAGGAAGAGGAGAGAGTCAGAAAGATTCTCAACACTTCGGTTGAGGAGCTCGAACTGACGGTTCGTTCCAGCAACTGCCTCAAGAACGCCAACATCCGCACGATCGGTGATCTCACCAAGAAAACTGAGGAAGAGATTGCAAAAACGAGGAACTTCGGCAAGAAGAGCCTGCAGGAAATCAAGGAAAAACTGAAGGAGTGGAATCTCAGCCTTGGGATGACCGACTACAGTGTCCTGAAGACCGCAATCAAAGTACCAGGGAACAAGGAAGAAGAGAATGAAGCATAGGATTGGATTCAATGCGCTTAGTAGGAACTCTGCACACCGCAAGGCTCTCAAGCGCAACATGGTGACCTCTCTGTTCAGGTATGAACGGATTGAGACCACCAAGGCAAAGGCTCTGGAAGTTCGCAGAATGGCAGAGAAGATGATTACCCGTGCAAAGGTTGACAGTGTTGCCAACCGCCGTCAGATTGCAAAGGATATCACTGATGAAGCTATTTCTGCAAAACTCTTCACAGAGATCGCTCCCTTGTTTGTCGAGCGCAAGGGCGGGTATACCCGCATCCTGAAGACCGGCAACCGCCTCGGTGACGCTGCCGAGATGGTCATCCTTGAGCTGGTTGAGAAGACTGCCAAGAGTGACAAGAAGGCTGAGAAAAAGTCTGAAAAGACTGAAAAGAAGGCCTCCAAGCCAGCCAAGAAGGCTGAGAAGAGTGACAAAGAGGAGAAATAAGCCTCTGTAGGGCCTCTTCACAAACAAACTGTCCGAAAGGGCGAAGCCGCTGTTGTAATGACGGCGGTTTTTTTGTGCCTTGCGATATGCATGCTGTAGCAAATTGTCATGCTGTCTGTACTTATAGACATGTTTCATTTACCGTTAAGCCTTGACAATTCACACTGGCATACGTATTATTGTACCAATATAATAGGGGGTAGTATATGAACAGTATACTGAACATCCTCCTTGGTTGTCTTATTGGTATCATCTTAGGTTGGTTAAGCCGTTGGCTGTATGCGAAATTTAAGCTTACCTCGGTCGAACAGAGAGCGATCAGACTGAACGAGGAAGCGATAAAGGAAGCGGAAGCAAAGAGCAAAGAGCTCTTGCTTGAGACTCGGGATCAGTTGTTGAAAGAACAACAACAGCAGGAACGAGAGGCTAGGGAAAGACGGGTTGAACTGCAAAGGTTGGAGAGGAGACTTCTTCAGAAGGAAGAGAATCTCGAGCACAAGCAGGCTGAATTGGATGCTATCAAAAAGCAATTGGGAGATCGGGAAGCAGGTCTTACCCGTAAGGAACTTGAGGTTGCCGAAAAAGAAGGCAGCCTGATTATTGAACTTGAACGCATTGCTGCCATGTCTGCAGATGAGGCCAAGGCCATCATCATGGAGACCATGCAAAACGATGCGAGGAGAGATGCTCAGCTCATGATCAACAAGATTGAGCAGGAAGCGCAGCTCTCCGCTGACAAAAAGGCTCGTGATATCGTTGTGACCTCCATCCAGAGGCTTGCCACTGAGGTGGTCAGTGAGGTCACGATCAGTTCGGTGAATCTTCCCAGCGATGAGATGAAGGGTAGGATTATTGGTCGTGAAGGCCGAAATATCCGTACCCTTGAGACGTTGACTGGGGTGGATGTCATCATTGATGACACTCCGGAAGCTGTTGTCATATCGTGCTTCGATCCGGTTCGCAAGGAGATTGCCCGCGTTGCACTCGAGCGCTTGGTACAGGACGGACGGATCCATCCGGCACGCATCGAAGAGGTTGTCAACAAGGTTACCAAGGAAATCGGTCGGATCATTGCTGATGAAGGCGAGAAGGTCATCTTCGATCTGGGTATCCATAATGTGGGTCCGGAAACCATCCGAGCTCTTGGAAGGTTGCATTTCCGTACCAGCTATGGACAGAACGTGCTCAACCACTCCAAGGAAGTTGCCATTCTCTCGGGCATGATCGCCAGCGAGATTGGGGCAAACAGCGAGCTTGCAATGCGCGCCGGTCTGCTTCATGACATAGGCAAGGGCATCGAGACCGAAAGTGATGCCAACCATGCTGAACTTGGTGCCGATATGGCAAAGCGTCTTGGGGAGGACCCAAGGGTGGTCAATGCCATCCTGGCCCACCACAATGACACGGAGCCTCAGACGATTGAAGCTGTCATTGTCCAGATTGCCGATGCCATCAGTGCAGCCCGCCCTGGTGCCCGACGTGAGACGCTGGACAACTACATCAAGCGTCTTGAGTCTCTTGAGCAGATTGCAGAGAGTTTCACCGGTGTGGACAAGGCATACGCCATCCAAGCCGGACGTGAGTTGAGAATTCTGGTGAACAACGACCAAGTCAACGATGATGGGGCCAAGCAGATTGCCAAGGGTATCGCCAGCCGCATCGAAGCAGAGTTGCGCTATCCGGGCAGAATCAAGGTGACCATCATCCGTGAGATGCGGGTCGTCGAATACGCTAGGTAGGTTGTTCGTGTCAGATAGCAAAACATTGGTCGCCCTGCTGCTGGGGGATGTCTGCGGACAGCCCGGAAGCAGGGCTCTCTTTCTCGGATTACATTCGCTCGTCAAGGATTATCGTGCTGACATGGTCGTGGTCAATGGTGAAAATGCCGCCAATGGCTTCGGCCTCAATGCATCCTTGATGGAGCAGTTCTTCTCGCTTGGCGTCGCGGTGATCACCAGTGGGAATCACATCTGGCAGCAGGAAGACATCAGGCTCTTGCTTGACAGTGAGAAGCGCCTGCTTCGTCCTGCCAACTATCCTCCCCAGGCCCCAGGCCACGGGTCGGTGGTGGTGGATGTCAGAAATCACAAGGTCGGGGTGCTCAACCTGCAGGGACGGCAGTCCATGCCGAGCATCGACTGCCCGTTCAGGATTGGTCTGGAGCAGGTGAATCGGCTGCGTAAGCAAACAAACCTCATTCTCGTCGATTTCCATGCAGAGAGCTCAGAAGAGAAGGAAGCTCTTGGCCTGTACCTTGACGGCAAGGTCAGTGCAGTAGTGGGTACCCATACCCATGTGCAGACCTCGGATGAGAAATTGTTGCCCCAAAAGACAGCGTACATCACCGATCTTGGGCTTTGCGGTCCTTCTGAAAGTGTCATTGGTTCCGACCCGAAGATTTCCATTGCAAAACAACTTACGCAGATGCCCATGCGCAGTGAGATTTCCGACACCGCACCGCTTTTGCAGGGGGTGTGCGTTACCTTGGACACCTCAACCGGCCAAGCGCTCTCCATTGAGCGGATCTCAAGGTTGTACCAGATCTGATGGCAAGCCGTACCATTGCCTTGCTGCAAGCCTTGCAGGCGCAGTTTGAGGAGTACACCAAGGATCAGCTCACCGCCTTTATTGTTTGCCGCAATGTCTTGGTGGATGGGGTGTTGGTGCCAGACCCGCGTCAGCGGGTACGCAAGGATGCTTCCTTCTCATTTACCTTTGATACCTATGTCTCTCGTGGTGGGTACAAGCTGGAACACGCCCTGAAGACCTTCGCTCTGGATGTGTCGGGGTTGGTTATGCTCGATGCAGGATCTTCCACCGGTGGTTTCACCGATTGTTTGCTCAAACAGGGGGCTTCGCTCGTACACAGCGTTGATGTGGGGTACAACCAGCTTGACTGGAGACTTAGGACAGACAAAAGGGTGCTGGTGCACGAAAAACAGAACATCATGACCCTTGAGTCGCTCTCCCCCCAGCCGCAAGCAGCCGTCTGTGACCTCTCCTTCCGTTCAATAGCCGGGGCGGCAAGTCATATTCTCACCCTTTGTTCAGAGGGGCCTCTGGTCTCCTTGATAAAGCCGCAGTTTGAGGTTCCGCGCAACCTTGAGAACTTCAATGGCATCGTCTCTGACCGGAAGGTTCTGCTTGAGGTGATGGACCGAGTATATGACTTGCTTGAGGACGATCAGGTGGGTATCCATGTTGTGGCAAAGAGCCCCATCACCGGCCATAAGGGAAATGTGGAATTTCTTGCCCTTCTCAAACAAGAGAAAGGAATGGACAGGGTGCAGTTCCACCAAGAGGTGGATGTACTGCTCAGTTGATGGGTTCGCCTTCCACCAGGATCACCAGGTCCTTTACCCTGGAAAATCCAAGGGCGGTTTCCTTGAGTTGCCCAAACGCACGCTGTAGGTCAGATGAGAGCAGATACTCCTTGCTCAAGTCCACATAGAGGATTCGGTTTGAAAGGGTGAGCCCCCTGAGACTGGTATCGGGGTGGATGTAGCTCACGGCGCCTTGCTTGAGCAGCTCCAGGTCAGGTCCCTGCAAAAGTGCCTCGAAGGTGTCGTGATAGGCGCTGCCTCCCAAGCGCTGGGTACTGGTGGAGAAGAGGCGGAACGAAGTTGGGGAGTCGGCAAAAGAGACCTGCACGGTTCTATGATCGGAGGATTGCCCCCCTTCCGATTGTTGGTTTTCCAATAAGAGCATAACCCCGCTTTCATCCAATGCTTCCCGTACCTTGGGATATCCCAAGGCGACAACCAGAAGGGTGAACACCAACCAACTGAGCAAGATCAGGACTGTCTTGCGCATCCTCTTTCCCCCTATCTGGTTTTCCTGTTCCATCCCTGTATTCTATCAAAACACCTGTCGGGTTTCCAGCTTTACATGAGAGGATAAAGTCCGTATAGTACATTACATATGAGGATATTCAAGGGGATTGCAGCCTCTGAGGGTTTGGCGAAGGGAAAGGCTCTGGTTCATCATCATGCATCGATGGCAGCCGAGAAGCAGCATATTCTTTCCGATGGGGTGGCAGGCGAACTGGAGAAATTCAGAACTGCCCTGGCGTCTGCCAAACGGTTGCTGGAAGAACACAATACTACTGACATTGCAAAGGATTCCAGGGAAATTCTGGAAACCCATATGCTTATGCTTGAGGACCCTGAATATATCCAGCAGATAGAGGATTACATCAGGACCAATTTGGTCTGTTCCCAATGGGCGGTTGACTCCGTCACTTCCAATATGGTCAACCTGCTTGAGGCAACCGGTGATGAGCTCCTGCGAGAGCGTGCTGTTGATTTCCGTGATGTCTCTCTGCACCTGATCGACGCGATCAAGGGGAAGGGCGAGCGGAGAATGGAGCATCTTGATGAGGATGTTGTGCTCATTGCCGATATTCTCATGCCTTCCGAAATCTTCTCCATGGACAAGACCCATATCCTGGGTATCAGTCTCGATGGGGGAGGCAGGGCCAGCCATGTAGCCATCCTGGTGAGGGCTTTCAACATCCCCACTGTTCTTGCCACCAATGGTGCGTCCAAAACGGTCACTGATGGCGAAGAGGTAATCGTGGATGGCATCTATGGGGAGGTCTTCATCCGGCCCGACCATACGGTTTCCCAGATGCTCGACGAACGCTTCAACCTTTGGCAGGAGCATGAGGTCGAGTTGCATAAGATGGTGGAGCTCCCTACCACAACCACCGATGGTCATTCAATGTTGCTGAAGGCGAATATCCAGACCACGAGTGAGATGGAAGCCGCCAAAGCCTGCGGGGCTTCCGGCATAGGGTTGTTCCGCTCTGAGTTCCTGTTCATGGAGTCGTTGGAAAATCCTTCCGAGGAGCGCCAATTCGCCGTCTATCGCCAGGTCCTTGAGGCCATGGCCCCCAAGCCGGTTACCATCCGCACCATCGACATCGGTGGGGATAAGATGGTAAGCGGTTTGGGTATCGATGAGAAGAACCCAATTCTCGGCTGGCGAGCAGTCAGGTTCTGTCTCTCACGAAAAGATATCTTTACCGTTCAGCTCAGGGCGTTGCTCCGCGCCAGTGTCTACGGGAAATTGCAGATCATGTTCCCCATGATCAGCGGGGTTGAGGAACTGAATGCGGTATTGCATCTTCTTGAGCATGTCAAGGACGAGTGCAGACGCGAGTCCATTCCTTTCGATCCCGATGTCAAGGTGGGAACCATGATTGAGGTGCCCTCTGCAGCCTTGTGTGCAGACATTCTGGCAAAGAAGGTTGATTTCTTCTCCATCGGAACCAATGACCTGATCCAATACACGATTGCTGTGGATCGGGGCAATGAGAAGATAGCCTATCTCTACCAGCCATTCCATCCCGGAGTGCTCCGGTCCATCAGGATGATCATCCAGATGGCCCACCAGAACCAGATACCGGTAAGCCTCTGTGGGGAAATGGCTTCCGATCCTCTCTGTTCCGTGCTGTTGGCAGGAATGGAGCTGGATGAACTGAGTATGGGGTCGCAAAGCCTGTTGCAAGTCCGAAAGATTCTTTGTTCCGTCTCCTATGAAGAGGCGAAGAGTCTTGCGGATCATGTGCTTGGTATGGACTCCTACCTGACAATTACCACCTATATAAGGGAGTGGATGCATGACCGATTCGATCATTTCACCACCATCTGAGAACACGGGAACCCAGGCAAAAGTCCCGGTGATTTCCATCATAGGACGGCCGAATGTAGGCAAGTCCACCCTTTTCAACCGTCTTATCGGCAAGAGAAGGGCCATTACCGATCCAACCCCGGGGGTCACCCGGGATCCCATCCCAGAGCGTTGGCTTTTGGGCAACCACCCTGTCACCTTGGTTGACTCCGGAGGGGTGAAAGTCGACCGCGAGGGACTTGACGGCTTGGTCGCTGACAAGAGCATCGGGTTGCTTGACAAGAGTGATGCCATCATTTTCATGATGGATTGCACCGAGGTAACCGCCGAGGACCGCGAACTGTTGGAGTTTCTCCGCCCCTATTCCGAGAAGCTTGTCCTGGTCGTCAACAAGATTGACGATCCCAAGCGTGAGGATTTGCTGTGGGAGTACTATGAGTACGGTTACCAACGCATTCTCGGCATCAGTGCAGCCCATGGGCTTGGCATAGAGGAACTCGAGGAAGCCCTTATGGGCATGCTCGATCTCATCAGCCTTGATGAGGCTCCCGATCAGGAAGATCGGGTCAAGCTCGCCATTTTGGGAAAGCCGAACACCGGCAAGTCCACACTTGCAAATCTCTTGGTGGGAGAGGACATCTCCATCGTCAGTGATATCGCAGGCACGACCAGAGACGTGGTCATGGGTGCATTCAGCTACAAGGGCAGTGACTTCACTGTTCTGGACACTGCCGGCATTCGTCGCAAGAGCAAGGTTGAGGAAGATGTCGAGTACTATTCGGTAAACCGAGCCATCAAGACCATCGATGAAGCTGATGTGGTGCTTTTGATGATTGACAGCATCGAAGGACTCTCCGACCAGGACAAGAAGATTGCCAATCTCATCGTACGCAGGGGAAAGGGCATCATTCTGGTATTGAACAAGATTGATCTGCTCACCGGTATTGGAAATGAGCTGGAAGCCATCAAGGACAGAATGCGGTTCCTCTTCCCCATTCTTTCCTTTGCCCCGATCACTTCGATCAGTGCCCTCAAGGGCCAGGATATCGGAAAGCTGCTTGATACGGTCTGGTCTGTCTGGAAACAGCTCAACAAGCGTATCGATACCTCCCACCTCAATGATGCGATCCGCGCATGGGGCGAAGCCTATCAGCCTCCCCGGGGAAGCAGTGGTCACTTCAAGGTGTACTACGGTACCCAGATCAGTGCAAATCCGGTCAAATTCCTGTTGTTCGTCAATAGGATCAAGGATTTCCCGCAGATTTATATCCAGTACCTGAAGAACAATATCCGCAAGG
This sequence comes from Spirochaetia bacterium, assembly GCA_009930195.1. Classification (GTDB taxonomy): domain Bacteria; phylum Spirochaetota; class Spirochaetia; order Sphaerochaetales; family Sphaerochaetaceae; genus Sphaerochaeta. Next base: position 10,013 of record RZYT01000053.1, read on the forward strand.
AACTGGGATTCAGCCAGATTCCCATCGAGATCGATCTTCGAGAGCGCAGGCGTAATCCGTCATTGAACGAACGGGGGCCGAAACCTCTGGAAAATGCTCCTCCCAAACGTGAGCCGAAGCGAAATATCGGAGGGAGGGCTTTTGCAAAGCCCAAGGCCAACAAGCCGGGAAACAAGGCTTCCGTGGACAAGACGCGTAAACGTATTGAAAAGCAGAGCCAGAGCCGCCCGTCCAAGAAGCGGGGTTAGGGATGGCTTTTCTTGTGGAACAAGGGATCAAGGTGCTGTGTCTCGATATTGACGGCACCCTCTATCCCAAACGGATGCTCAACCTACGGATGCTCAGATCATCCTTTCCTTCCTTGCGTCTGGCCATGGCGTTCAATTGGGCCCGTGCCGAGTATCGGAGGGTACAGGATGAAGCTCCTACGGAGCCTGAGAATCGTGAAGGCCTGCTCAAGCGGCAGGCTCTTCTTGTTGCCTCCCGAATGGGCCGTTCAATTTCTGAACAGGGAATTGCACGCACCCAGTCTGCTGTGGACAAACAGTTCTATCAGGCATGGGCGCGCTCATTCCGCTCCATCAAAGCATATGCAGGGATGCGTGAAGCATTGGTGGAGGCAAAGCGACTGGGGCTCTCCATTGCAGTCTTCAGTGACTTTCCGCTGGCAGACAAGTTGCAGACGTTAGGCATTGCAGATTTGGTTGACCTGGCCGTGAGCTCTGAAGAGAGTGGGTATCTCAAGCCCAGCGGCAAGGCCTTTTCCTTCTTGCTTGAGCGTCTTCAGGCAAAACCTGATGAGATCTTGTACATGGGTGACAGCTATTCCAAGGACTGCCAGGGGGCGAAAAGTGCAGGGATGCACTCTTGTCTGATCACGTCCTCGCGCAAGACTACCTATGATGATGCTGATCTCGTAGTCAGCTCTTGGAAGGAGTTCGCTTCTCTGGTACTCTGAGTGTTAGGAGGTGCGGTATGGGTCTTGAGCTTCTGCTACCGGTAGTCCTGTTTCTGATTACCTTGGTGATCATTTATCTGCTGCGTGCGGAGGACAAGAAAAATCATCGCCTCGACTTCGTCAAGCAGCGGGTACAGGCAATCATCAAGGATGTGGAGAATACCCGAGCGCAGTTCAAAGATACTGCACAGCAAGTGGAGGAGAAGATCAATCATAAGATTGATGCCTCCAATCAGATGCTTCAAAGAATAGACAACCAGCTTGCCGAGCTTGAGGTGCGGAGCGAGGACCTTGCCAAGTTGCAGGGAGTGCTCAACACCTACCGGGACTCTCTTACGAAGCTGGGTGCCACCACTGCGCAAGTGGAAGCACGCATCGAGCAGGTTAAGCAGGAATCCAGCCGTATAGAGCAAATCCAGGGCGTCATTGATGGGTTCGATGCGCGTTTGGAGAAATTCCACCAGAGTCTTCAGTCTATGATTGATGAGGCAGGGGATGCTATCCAGAAGCAGCAACTGCGGGTCAAGCAATTGCTTGACAGCTCCTATGCCAAACTCCAGGAGTATGAGAGTGAGGTTCAGGAAGTTGAACGTGCCAACCAAGGGCGTGTTGCTTCCCATGCCGAGACGCTCAAGAGCAATGAGGCTGCATCTCTTGCAGTGCTTTCAGGCCAGCTTGCGAAAATCCGCATGCTCGGTGACGAGAGTGAGCAGATTATTTCCCTCAACAAGCAGACTTTGGAGGAGCAGCGAGAGCTCTCCTTCCAGGATATCAATGAGCAGAAGAATCAGTATGAGTTGCTGAAACAGGATATAGAGAAGACCTTTGCGGACCAACAGCAACAGCTGGGTTCGCTTTCCCAAACTGTACAAGATCAGGCTTTGGAGGCTTTCAAGCTATTCTCACAGCAGTGTTCGGTTGAGATGGACTCCCTATTCGGCCATACAATTTCCAAGACTGACCTGGCTTTCCAGACCATGGTGCGAACCGTAACCTCATTCATGCATGAGCTCGGTCTGCGCATGGAACAAGCACAGCAGGTGAGTAATGAGCTTCTGGGCCGCGAGCATGCGAACCTACAGTCGTACGCTGATGAGATCCAGTCCTTGACCCAGAAGCATGCGGATGCTGTTGAGGTGCTTCGCAAGGGAGAGCGCAAGCAAGAAGAGTTGCAACAGGTCATAGCCCATCTCAAACAAGAAGCAGATCTCTTGCATACGGAACTTTCGCGCCTTGCCAAAGAGAAGGAAGAGCTTGAGACACATAATGAGAGCGAGAACAGCACAGCTTTGGTGCTTGCGGCAAGTCTTGCTGCACTCTCCTCCCAACTGCAAGAGAAACAAGAGCAGTTGAATACTGTTGGGCAACAGTTGCTGAAGAAAGAAGAGCCTACAGATGAAGAAAAACCAGTAACCGAAGAGGAACCTACAGCCGATGAGGAACCTGAAGCTGATGAGGAGCCTGAAGCCGATGAGGAACCTGAAGCCGATGAGGAACCTGAAGCCGATGAGGAACTTGAAGCTGATGAGGAGCCTGAAGCTAATGAGGAACCTACAGCTGATGAGGAACCTACAGCTGATGAGGAACCTACAGCTGATGAGGAACCTACAGCTGATGAGGAACCTACAGCTGATGAGGAACCTACAGCTGATGAGGCGCTCTCCGATAAGCCATGGGTTGAGTACATTCCTGAGGGTGAGGAAGAAGAGATTTCCTTGGAAGAGGATGACGATAAAACCACTTGACGCTTGCTCGTTGCTGTGAGTATGTTAACGGCATGCCCAGGGGTGGGCTAC